>NZ_JAKFEF010000025.1:0-151434 GCF_036675785.1 Aromatoleum sp. | reverse complement strand
CAGGTGCTGCGCACCGGCATGGGCGCGATGGAGAACTCGAACACCTGGCAGGTGTTCAAGTGGGGCTACGGGCCCACGCTCGACGGCATGTTCACGCAGTCGAACTACGGCGTCGTGACCAAGATGGGCATGTGGCTGATGCCCGCGCCGCCGGACTTCCGCCCTTTCTGCATCCAGTACCCGAACGAGACCGACATCACCAAGATCGTCGAGGCGCTGCGGCCGCTGCGCATCGCGATGGTGATCCCGAACGCGGTGGTGATCGCGCACACGCTGTGGGAGGCGCCGTGCACGCCGGTGAAGCGCGCGGACTATTACACCGGGCCGGGCGCGATCCCCGACGAGGCCGTGAAGAAGATCCAGGCGGATCACAACATCGGCGCGTGGAACGTCTACGCGGGCCTCTACGGCACGAAGGAAACCAACGACGCCAACTGGAAGATCATCGAGGCGGTTGCGGCGGGCACCGGCGGCAAGATCATCACGCAGGAGCAGTCGAACGGCAGCCAGGCGTTGGAATACCGTTTCGACCTGATGAAGGGCAAGCCGAATCTCGGCGAATTCGGGCTCTACAACTGGCGTGGGGGCGGCGGTTCCATCTGGTTCGCGCCGGTGTCGCAGGCGAAGGGCGCCGAGACGCTCAAGCAGATGCAGATGGCGAAGACCATCCTCGCCAAGTACGGCTTCGACTATGTCGGCGAATTCATCGTCGGCTGGCGCGATATGCACCACGTCATCGACCTGCTGTACGACCGCTCGATTCCGGAGCAGATGGAGAAGGCGTATGCGTGCTACGACGAGCTGCTGCACACCTTCGCGAAGGAAGGCTACGGCATGTACCGCGCGAACACGGCCTTCGCCGAGAAGGTTGCGGCGACCTACGGCCCGGTGAAGCGCGACGTCGAGAAGCGCCTGAAGAAGGCGCTCGACCCCAACAACATCATCGCGCCGGGACGGTGCGGCATCAGCCTGTAAGGGGGAAGCATGAAGGAATACAAGCTGTTCATCGACGGCGAGTGGGTGTCGTCGTCGACCGAGACGATCCTGGACGACATCAATCCGGCGACGGGCGAGGTGTGGGGGCGGGTGCATCAGGCCTCCGCCGACGACCTCGAACGTGCCATCGCCGCCGCCTACCGCGCGCGTGAAAGCTGGGGCAACACGCTCGCGAACGAGCGTGAGGCGATCCTGCTGCGCGCGGCGGACGAGCTGCAGAAGCGCATCCCCGAGGTCGCGGACGTGCTGATCGACGAGGCTGGCTCGACCTTCGGCAAGGCGATGTTCGAGGCGTCCTTCGTCGTCAATCTGCTGAGGAGCGCCGCGGGCGAGTGCCGCCGCATCACCGGCGAGACGATGCCCTCCGACAGCCCGGGCGTGTTCTCGATGAGCGTGCGCCGCCCGCTGGGTGTGATCGCCGGGATCGCGCCGTTCAACTTCCCGTTCCTGCTCGCGACGAAGAAGGTCGCGCTCGCGCTCGCGGCCGGCAACACCTTCATCCTGAAGCCCGCGACTTATACGCCGGTCACGGGCCTTAAGATCGCCGAGATCTTCGAAGCGGCGGGACTGCCGAAGGGCGTGCTCAACGTCGTGCCGGTGCAGGGCTCGGTGCTGGGCAACAAGTTCGTCTCCGATCCGCGCGTGCGCATGATCACCTTCACCGGCTCGACCGAGGTCGGCCGCGAGCTGTCGGCGGAAGCGGGCAGGCACTTCAAGCGCATCACGCTGGAGCTAGGCGGCAAGAGCCCGCTGATCGTGCTGAAGGACGCGGATCTCGACTACGCGGTGAATGCCGCGGCCTTCGGCATCTTCCTGCACCAGGGGCAAGTGTGCATGGCCAACTCGCGCCTGATCGTCGAGGCGCCGATCTTCGATGCCTTCTGCGACAAGCTCGCGACCAAGATCAGCAGCTTCAAGGTGGGCGACCCGCACGATCCGCAAACCGTGATCGGGCCGCTGATCGACCGCAAGCAGTGCGCGGTGCTCGACCGCCACGTCGCCGACGCGGTCGCGAAGGGCGCGAAGCTGCTCCACGGCGGCAAGAGCGAGGGAGCGTTCTACCAGCCGACCATCCTCGCGGGCGTCACGCCCGAGATGGTCGTGTTCCGCGAGGAGAGCTTCGGCCCCGCCGTGTCGGTGATCCGCGCCGCAGACAGCGAGGAGGCGCTGCGGCTCGCCAACGACTCGTGCTACGGGCTTTCGTCCGGCCTGATTACCAACGACCTGCAGAAGGCGTTCGACCTGTCGCTGCGCTTGGAGGCGGGGATGGTGCACATCAATGACGCCTCGATCATGGACGAGCCGCACGTGCCCTTCGGCGGCATCAAGGACAGCGGGATGGGGCGCGAGGGCGGGCATCACTCGATGGACGAGATGACCGAACTCAAGTGGATCACCGTACAGATGGGCAAGCGGCAGTTCCCGTTCTAGAGGGCGGAGGCGCGACGTCGTAGGGCGGAAAACGCAGTTTCGCCGCAGCCAAAAGCCGAAAGCGCCTTCCGCCCTATGGGGAGATTCACGCCGCGGTGTGGCGGAAGGCGCTGCGCTTTTCCGCCCTACGGCTGAAGTTGGTGGCGGGCTTCGTGGAAATAATCAGGGAGGAGACATGAAAATCAGGCAACTGAGCATCGCGGTCGCGCTCGCCACCGCGGTCGTCGGCAACGCGACGGCGAAAGAGGGCGGCGACCAGTACCCGAACGGCGCCGAAAACTGGCTGGCCGGCGCGGTCCCGCCGCCGGGCAACTACTTTCTGAACTACTTCGGCTACTACGACGCGAAGCTGCGCGACGGCGACGGCGACAAGGTGCCGGGGACGTCGGTGCGCGCGTGGTTCGATGCGCTGCGCTTCATCAAGATGACGAACACGAAGATTCTCGGCGGCGACTGGGGGATGCACCTGATCGTGCCGTTCGTCAGCCAGGACGTGAAACTCGGCGGCCCCGGCGCGTCGGCGAGCGGCGTCGGCGACATCACGATCAACCCGATCATCGTCGCGTGGCACACGCCGAACCTGCACTGGACGGTCGCGCTCGACTTCAACCTGCCGACTGGCAAGTACGAGTCGGGCGACCCGAGGAAGAGCATCGGCACGAACTACTGGAGCATCGAGCCGATCTTCGCGGTGACGTGGCTGTCGGACTCGGGCTGGGAGCTATCGGGCAAGTTCATGTACAACATCAAGCGCAAGAACGAGGACTTCCGCCCCGCGCCCGGCGCGCCGAAGATGGATTACGACTCCGGCGACGATTTCCATATGGACTACGTCGCGGGCAAGCACTTCGGGCCGTGGGCGGTCGGTCTGTCGGGCTACTACCTGAAGCAGACGACCGACGACGAGCTCGAAGGCGAGACCCTCGCGGCGGTGCCCGGCCTGTGGTCGCGGGGGCGCAAGGGCGAGGTCTTCGCGATCGGCCCGAGCGTGAGCTACACGGCCAAGAGCGGCACGATGTTCATCGCGCAGTGGCAGCGCGAAACGTCGGCTGAAAACCGCTTCCGCGGCGACAAGGCCTGGTTCAAGCTCGTGCTTCCCTTCTGACCCGGGCGCTTACGCGTTCGGCCGCGAGGCCCGGTTCTCCGGGAAAATCCTCTGCAGCAGCGTGACGAGGGTCTGGCGCTCGTCTTCGGTCAGGTGCTGGACCAGGCGCTTTTCGTGTTCGTTGACGCGGCGCTTGAGCTTCTTCAGCAGCGCGCTGCCGTCGGGAGTCAGCACGAGCGCGTTGGAGCGGCGGTCGTTGTCGGCGGCCCGCCGTTCGACGAGGCCGCGGCGTTCGAGGTTGTCGATCACCGAGACGACCGTCGAGCGGTCGAGGTGCGCGGCGCGCGCGAGCTCGCTCTGCTTCAGGCCCGAGTTCGCGTCGATGATCACGAGCACGCCGAAGAGTCCCGGAGTGACGTCGAACTCGCCGAGGGACTGCGCGAAATCCCGGAAAATCGCGATCTGGGCGAGCCGCAGCTGGTAGCCCGCGAGGCTCGGCAGGATGCCGAAATCGAGGCCTTTTTCGTCGAGGGTCTTCTTTCTGGTCATGTCACTTCCGGGAACTGCGATCGATGGTGCGGCAACAATGCGAATGCTACCGTATCTCGGTCTTCAGCCAAACCATCTCGTGATTGTTTGACATCAAACAGTTTGACAGAAAGCGACGTAATCGTTATCGTCCGGGGCGTGGATGCGGCTTCGCATCCTCCCCCTGGACGGGCGGCGGTCGGGTTCGACCGCACTGCGGTCCGGCACCCTTCATATGCGAACAGGAGAAGACCGCGATGGCGTTGACGATCAACGAAGACTGCATCAATTGCGATGTGTGCGTGCCCGAGTGCCCGAACGAGGCGATCGCGGCGGGCCCCGACACGTTTGTCATCGACGCCGCGAAATGCACAGAGTGTGTCGGATACTTCGACGAACCGCAGTGCGCCGACGTCTGTCCGGTCGACGCGATCCTGCCGCTAGCTGCCTAGCAGGCCCCGATCGCCGCAGCGCGGTTCGGCCGTGCGCCGAAGCGCGCCGAGTCCGTCCCTGAATGGATACGAGACGGGCTGAAAATATTCATAGCTGTGTATCATGAAATCGCTTTGACTGCCGATTTCCACTGACGTCGGCATCGATGCCGAGGCCCTCTTTCGCCTGTTGACGCGGCAAGCGAACGCCGTTCGCATCCAGCTCTTCCAATTCGCTCGGGGCTGGCTGGTCGAAGCCCTGTGAGGGCCCCTCGACCGGGGTCGGGGCGAACGACCGATTCCGGGTCGCCGGTTCAATAATCCCGCCCGGCCGTCGCTTCGGCCGCGACGTTCTCCAGTCCGCCGAAGCGCTCGTAGAAGTACGGCGCGGCGGGGGGCAGGGGGCCGTTCGGCGTCTCGCAGACCGCCATCAGGTGTTCCTGGGCGAGGCGATACGTCAGCCGATAGACGTCGCGGCACAGTTCGCGCGCGACCGCGCCGCTCCAATCGTTGGGCATCAGCTGGTCCGGCAGCAACGGATCGTGCAGCAGCGTGCGGCGGAATTCGTGCATCGTCAGTGCCTGCACGAGAAAGCATTGTTCCGGATCGAGATTGCGGGTGCTGCGCAGCGCCCGCAGCACCGGGCGCAGACGGTCGATGAATTCGCGGTACTTCCCGCCGATTTCTTCGAGATTCCAGCACTCGCGCGCGAGTTCCTGCAGCGGCCGGCCCGACAGCGCGCCGATCGTGTTCGACGTCATCGCGACGACCTTGTCGTGCGCGCCGGTGTCCTGAAGGATCTCGAGCAGCGTGTCGCTGCTGGCCGAGGGGTGGGCGAGCACCGCCGGCGCGACTGCGCCGAACCCCGCCCACGACAGCTCCTTGCGCAGGGTGTCGCGCTGCGTGCCGCCTAAACTCGCCGGCAGGATCACGAGCTGCCATTCCCCGTTCCACACCTCCTGGCGGTCGTCGTAGATGCGCCGGTATGCCTGTTCGAAACGGCGGCGCCCGGACGCGGTGAGGCTGTAATAGCTCTTGCGCCCGATCTGCTCCGACACCAGCCATTTGTCCTGCGACAGCCGGTAGACGCTGGTGCGCACCATGCGCTCGTTGAGCCCGAGCGGCTCGACGAGGCGGATGAAACTGCCGAGCCAGACGGTGCCGCCGTGGGGCGCGATGAAGTCGCCGTAGATCGTGATGATCAGCGAGTTCGCCCGTACCCGGCGCTCGGCCAGGTAGTCGTCGATCCATTGCTCGAGAAATCGGCTTTTCATTGATTGGTTACCGTCGGAGTCGATGTGGGGGGTGCCGAGGTCTTCGATGCCGGTCGATTCTAGCGTCCGGAAGGCGATTCAAGAAACCATTGCAGGCCGGCATCGCCGATGCCTTGCGTGGGGTCCGCTGCCCGCGTTCCGGTCGCCCTTTGATCCAGGTCAACCTCTGTGAAGAATTCTGCCTGACGTGATACAAATACATTGACCAAGAATGGCTGCATTTGTATCGTTAAGTCCAGAAGTTGCGGTTGATCGGGCGCAATCCCTGGGCGTGTCAAAGCGGTCGCGAGGTGTGCAAATGCAAGGTTTCGAGTCGATGGCAGAAGCGCATGGCAGATACGACGTCGAGCGTTGGGTCGGAGACGGCGCGACGGCGAGCGAAGACACGGTCGCGGAAGAGGTCCCGGTCGCGCTCGTCTATAACGGCTTCTCGCACGCGGTGATGATGGCGACGCCGCAGGACCTCGAGGACTTCGCGCTCGGCTTCAGCCTCACCGAAGGCATCGTGCGCGGTGTGAGCGAGATCTACGACCTCGACGTCGTCGAGCATGCGGCGGGGACCGAAGTGCGCATGCAACTCGCCGGCGAGCGCTTCGCTGACCTGCGCCGGCGCCGGCGGGCCTTGGCTGGCCGCACCGGCTGCGGGCTGTGCGGCATCGAAAGTCTCGACCAGCTCGCCGCCCGTCCGGTCGGGCGCGTCGCACCGGTCGGAACGATCGAGGCGGGCGCGCTGAACCGCGCGCAGCGGGAGCTGCGTTCGCTGCAACATCTTTTCGAATTGACCGGCGCGGTCCACGGCGCCGCGTGGTGCCGGGCCGACGGAGGCGTCGAGCTGGTGCGCGAGGACGTCGGGCGCCACAACGCGCTCGACAAGCTCATCGGTGCGGCGTCCGCGCAGCACCGCTCGTTCGCTGAAGGCTTCCTGCTGATGACGAGCCGGGCGAGCTACGAGATCGTGCAGAAGGCCGCCTCCGTCGGCATCGGCGTCGTCGCGGCCGTGTCCGCGCCGACCGGCATGGCGGTGCGCATCGCGCAGCAGGCCGGCGTCACGCTGATCGGTTTTGCCCGCGGCGAGCGGCACAGCGTCTATTCCCATCCGCAACGGGTTCACTAAGAGGCAACGGGGGAAGCATGTCCAGTGCAAGTCCTCGGTCGGTGAAGAAAGTCCCGACCTATTGTTACAACTGCGTCGCCGGGCCCGACTTCATGAATGTGAAGGTCGAGGACGGCGTCGCCACCGAGATCGAGCCGAACTTCGCCGCCGAGGACGTGCATCCGGCGCGCGGTCGCGTCTGCGTGAAGGCGTACGGGCTCGTGCAGAAGACGTACAACCCGCATCGCGTGCTGCAGCCGATGAAGCGGACGAACCCGAAGAAGGGCCGCAACGAGGACCCGGGTTTCGTGCCGATCTCGTGGGACGAGGCGCTCGACATGCTCTCCTCGAAGCTGCGTGCGACGCGGGAGAAGGGGCTGGTCGACGAGTCCGGACTGCCGCGGCTCGCCGCGAGCTTCGGTCACGGCGGCACGCCCGCGATGTACATGGGCACCTTCCCGGCGTTTCTCGCCGCCTGGGGGCCAATCGACTTCAGCTTCGGCTCCGGGCAGGGCGTCAAGTGCGTGCATTCCGAGCACTTGTACGGCGAGTTCTGGCACCGCGCCTTCACGGTCGCGGCCGATACGCCGCTCGCGCGCTACGTGATCTCGATCGGCGCGAACGTCGAAGCGTCGGGCGGGCCGTGCGCGGTCACGCGGCATGCCGACGCGCGGGTGCGCGGCTATAAGCGTGTGCAGGTCGAGCCGCACCTGTCGATCACCGGCGCGTGCTCGGCCGAATGGGTGCCGATCCGGCCGAAGACCGATCCGGCCTTCATGTTCGCGCTGATCCACGTGCTCGTCTGCGAACACGGCGTCGAATCGCTCGATATCCCGTTCCTGCGCGACCGCACGTCGTCGCCGTATCTGGTCGGTCCTGACGGCCTGTACCTGCGCGACGCCGCGACGTCGAAGCCGCTCATCCGCGACATCGTGAGCGGCGAGGCGGTGCCGTTCGACACGCCCCGCGCGGTCCCGGCGCTCACCGGGCGCTATCGCGTCAGCGGCGCCGTCAGCGTCGACGCCGACGACGAGCGGCGCGAACTCGGCGACGTCGAAGGCACGACCGCGTACACGATGCTCGTCGAGCACATGCGCAAATACACGCCCGAATGGGCGGCGAAGATCTGCGACGTGCCGGCCGAGACGATCCGCCGCATCGCGAACGAATACCTCGAAAACGCGTGCATAGGCGAGACGATCGAGATCGACGGCAAGACGCTGCCCCTGCGGCCCGTCGCGGTCTCGCTCGGCAAATCGGTCAATAACGGCTGGGGCGCGTTCGAATGCTGCTGGGCGCGCACGCTGCTCGCGACGCTCGTCGGTGCGCTCGAAAACCCCGGGGGCACGCTCGGCACGACGGTGCGGCTGAACCGCCCGCAGGACGATCGCCACATGAGCGTGACGGCCGGCGAAGACGGCTTCATGGCGCAGAAGTTCAACCCGACCGACAAGGCGCACTGGGTGGCGAAGCCGACGGGGCGGAACCTGCATCGCACGCTCGTGCCGATCGTCGGCAACACCGCGTGGAGCCAGGCGCTCGGCCCGACGCAGCTCGCGTGGATGTTCCAGCGCGAAGTCCCCGAGGACTTCAACGCGCCGGCGCCGACGATGCCCGACGTCTGGTTCGTCTATCGCTCGAACCCGGCGATCTCGTTCTGGGATACGCGCACGCTCGTCGACACGATCGCGACCTTCCCCTACACCGTCTGCTTCGCCTACACCGTCGACGAGACGAACTGGATGGCCGACCTGTTGCTGCCTGAGGCGACCGACCTCGAATCGCTGCAGATGATTAAGGTCGGCGGCACGAAGTTCGTCGAGCAATTCTGGGAGCACCGCGGCGTCGTGCTGCGCCAGCCGGCCGTCGAGCCGCAAGGCGACACGCGCGACTTCACGTGGATCACGACCGAACTGGCGAAGCGCACGGGGCTGCTCGAAGGCTACAACAATGCGCTGAACCGCGGAGCCGGCGGCGGCGCACCGCTGAAGGGCGAGCACTACGACTTCAGCCTCGACAAGCAGGCCGAACACGGCGTCGAGGAGATCTGGGACGCGATCTGCAAGGCGTCGTCGGCGAGCCTGTCGAACGGCGTCGAGACGCACGACCTCGCATGGTTCAAGGAGCACGGCTTCTACACGGTGCCGATGTCGAAGCTCGACTGGTACCTGACGCCGACGCTCGAAAAGCACGGCCTGCGCTACGAGATGCCGTACCAGGAGCGGCTCCTGCGCGTCGGACGCGAACTGCGCAACCGCCTGCACGAGCAGAACATGCACTGGTGGGACGAGCAGCTTTCCGAATACGCCGCGCTGCCCGACTGGCACGACGTGCCCGGTCGCTGGGAGCAGCAGCTCGTCAACGCCGGCGCGAAGCCGGAAGACTTCCCGCTGTGGCTGCTCGCGACGAAGAGCATGCAGTACCACACCGGCGGCAACGCGACCATAGCGCTGATGCGCGAGGTGTCCCAGAACGTCCGCGGCCACACCGGCGTGATCATGAACGCAAAGACCGCGAAGGGCCTCGGCATCAATGACGGCGACCGCGTCGAGATCCGCTCGCACATCGGCGCGACCTACGGTGACGCGGTCCTCGCGCAGGGCGTCCGTCCCGACACGCTCGTCATCCTCGGCCAGTTCGACCACTGGGCGACGCCGTTCGCGAAGGACTTCGGCCTGCCGAGCCTGAACACGATCGCGCCGATGTCGATGGAGCTGACCGACGCGACCGGCTCCGGCGCGGACATCGTCCGCGTCGCCGTGCGCCGCGTCGAAAGGAGCGCAGCATGACCCGTTATGTAATGGCGATCGACCTGCGCCGCTGCGTCGGCTGTCAGACCTGTACCGCGGCGTGCAAGAACGCCAACGCGACACCGCCGGGCGTGCAGTGGCGTCGCGTGCTCGACCTCGAGACCGGCGAATTCCCCGACGTGCGCCGCAGCTTCCTGCCGGTGGCGTGCATGCACTGCGACGAGCCCCCGTGCGAAGAGGTCTGCCCGACGTCGGCGACGACGAAGCGGCCGGACGGCCTCGTCGCGATCGACTACGACGTCTGCATCGGCTGCGCGAACTGCGTGATGGCCTGTCCGTACGAGGCGCGCTCGATCGTCGACGAGGCGCGTTTCGCGTACGGCGACAAGCCGATCAAGTCGGAGGAGGTCCGCTTCGATCCGGCCCGGATCTCGGTCGCGACGAAGTGCACGTTCTGCATCGATCGCATCGACCAGGCGGCGAAGACCGGGCAGGTTCCCGGCCGCGACCCCGAGGTCACGCCGGCTTGCGTCAACTCCTGCATCTCGGGGGCGATGAGCTTCGGCGACATCGACGACGCCGAAAGCAAGGTGAGCAAGCTCCTCGCCGGCACGCAGCATTTCCGCATGCACGAGGATCTCGGCACCGGGCCGGGCGTGTATTACATCTGGGACCAGAAGTGAGGCGCTGCGCATGAAAGCGAAGACATTCAAGGCTGGCGGCGGTGCGAGTCCGCGGCTGCAGCAGAACTGGGACTGGCGCGCGGCCTCGAACTTCATCTGCGGCGGGGCGGGCGGCGGCCTGCTGTTCGCCGCGGCGCTGCTGAGTCTCGCCGGCATCGACGTGCGCGCGCTGCTCGTCGCAGGAATGGCGCTGATCGGCATCGGACTGACCTGCGTCTGGTTCGAGATCGGACGCCCGCTGCGCGCAATGAACGTCTATCGGCACCTCGCGACGTCGTGGATGACGCGCGAAGCCCTCGTCGCGCCCGTCGTTTTCGGGCTCGGTACGCTGGCGCTGCTGTCGAACAGCACCGCCGCGACGATGTGCGCCGGACTTGCAGGCGCGGCCTTCGTCTATAGCCAGGCGCGGATTCTGAACGCCGACAAGGGGATTCCCGCGTGGCGGCATCCGGCCTGCCGCCCGGTGGTGTTCGCGACCGGACTCGCCGAAGGGGCGGGACTGCTCGCCGTCTCGGCGCCGTGGATCGGCCTCGGTCTCGCGTCGCGCACCGGCCTGGTCGCCGGCGTGCTGTTGCTGCTGCTGGTTCGCGTCCTCGTGTGGCGCGCCTACATCCGGGCGCTGCGCGCTTCCGGCGCGCCGACCGGCAGCCTGCGGGCACTGGCCGCGATCGACCAGCGTGTCGTCGTCATGGGCGCGCTCGCTCCGGCGCTTCTGCTTGGCGTCGGCGTCCTCGGATTCCCTGCTTCGGTGGTCGCGATTTCGGCGGCGGGCGCCCTCGCCGTCGGTGCCGGCTGGCTTCTGAAATACACGCTGATCCGGCGCGCAGCCTTCACGCAGGGGCTCGAGCTGAAGCATCAACCGGTGCGCGGACGCGGCGTCTCCGGTCCGGCCGCGAGACCGGGCTGGGGCAGCGCCGGCTGACGACCCGTGGCCGGACTTCCCGGCTCCGATCCATCAACGAGAGGCCCGCCGGCCGTCCCGGCAACGCGGGCGAAATGAAGGCCGACGGCGAGCGGCCGGAAGTGGAAGGCCCTCTCGCGGCCAGTCGGCCGGACGGGCCAAACGGCAGTACCGCAACAAACGACAACACGCACCCAGGCAGGTGCGTGCCTGCCAAGCAGGAGGAGACGAGATGTACGAAGTTCGGTTCCATGGCCGCGGCGGCCAGGGGTCGGTGCTGGCGTCGGGCATTCTGGCCGCGGCGCTGGTCGAGGAAGGCAAGTACGCGGTGTCGATCCCGTCGTTCGGTTTCGAACGGCGGGGCGCGCCGGTGGTGTCCTTTCTCCGCGCGAGCGATCGCGAGATCCGCCAGCTGACCAATATCTACCATCCCGACTGCATCATTTGCGTCGACCCGACGCTGATGAAGTCGGTCGACATCTTCGCGGGCATGAAGCCGGGCGGGACACTGGTGCAGACGACGCACAAGCCGCTCACGGAGCTCTCGCTTCCCGACACGATCGCGACCGTCGGTCTGTGCGACGCGGTGCGCATCGCGCTCGAGATCTTCAAGCGCCCGATCACCAACACGCTGATGCTCGGCGCGTTCGCACGCACGACGGGAGTCGTCTCGCTCGACGCGTTGAAGCGCGCGCTTGAGGATTCCGATTTCCGCGACGCCGGCCTCGCGCAGAACATGACCGCGCTCGAGCGCGGCTATGCCGAAACCGTCGTCCACCAGGTCGAAAGGAGGGCCGCGGCATGACCCGGCGTCACAGCTATCCGCTGTTCAACCTCGAGAAGGCGAAGGTTCCGGACGATCTCTGTCCGGTCGCGACCGAGGTCAGTCCGATGCTGCCGGGCGACTGGCGCAGCGTGCGGCCGGTCGTCGATCGCGACAAATGCGTGAAATGCGCGGTGTGCTGGCTGTACTGCCCGGTGCAGTGCGTCGAAGAGCACGCCGCGTGGTTCGACTTCAACCTCAAGACCTGTAAAGGCTGTGGCATCTGCGCCACCGAGTGCCCGCACGGGGCGATCACGATGATCGGGGAGGCACAGTGAGCACCGATACCCTCGAAAAGCCGGCGACCGCCGAAGCGCGGCGCAAGCCGAAGGCGATTCTCTGCGAAGGCAACGAAGCCGCCGCGCTCGCCGTCGCGTTCGCGCGGCCCGACATGGTCGCGGTGTACCCGATCACGCCGCAGTCCTCGCTCGTCGAGCACGTAGCGAAGCTGATCGCCGACGGCAAGATGGACGCCGACATCGTCGATGCCGAAGGCGAGCATTCGGTGCTGTCGGTGCTGCAGGGCGGCGCGCTCGCCGGTGCGCGGACTTACACCGCGACCTGCGGCCCGGGCCTCGCGTTCATGTTCGAGCCGTACTTCCGCACGTCGGGCATGCGCCTGCCGATCGTGATGTCGATCGTCACGCGCGACGGCATCACGCCGCAGTGCGTGTGGGGCGGACACCAGGACGCGATGACGGTGCGCGAAGTCGGCTGGGTGCAGATCTACTGCGAGACCGTCCAGGAGGTGCTCGACACGACGATCATGGCGTTCAAGATCGCCGAGCACCACGACGTGATGCTGCCGGTGAATATCTGCCTCGACGGCAACTACCTGTCTTACGGCTCATCGCGTGTCGAGCTGCCCGACCAGGCCGACGTCGACGCGTTCATGGGTCCGAAGGACGTCAACTGGCACGTCGCACTCGACCCGCTGCGGCCGATGGCGGTCGATCCGCTGACCGGCGGCTCCGGCGGCAAGGGACCGTCGACCTTCGTCCGCTACCGCAAGAGCCAATGCCGCGGCATGCAGAACGCGCTCTCCGTGATCGAGGAGATCCACGAAGAATGGGCGCAGCGGTTCGGCCGCCGCTTCGCGCCGCTCGTCGAGGAGTACCGGATGGACGACGCTGACTTCGCGATCATGACGCTCGGCAGCATGACCGGCGCGGCGAAGGACGCCGTCGACGAAGCGCGCGACGCCGGCAAGCGCGTCGGGCTCATCAAGATCAAGACCTTCAGCCCGTTCCCGATCGAGGCGCTGCAGAAGGCGCTCGGCCGCGTGCGCGCGCTCGGCGTCGTCGACCGCTCAGTCGGCTTCCGCTGGAACTGCGGCCCGATGTACCAGGAGATCCTCGGCGTGCTGTACCGGCTCGGCCGGCACCTGCCGTCGATGAGCTTCATTGGCGGCCTCGCCGGTGCGGACATCACGACCGGGCATTTCCACCGCGTCATCGACGACACCGAGGCGCTGCTGACCGGCCCGATGCCGTCGGAACCCGTCTGGCTGAACGAGAACGACTGAGGATGCCGGAAATGGACAGAGTGATCGAACAGACGAAATACCTGGTCGTCGGCAGCAGCCACGCGGCGCTCGAAGCGGTCAACGCGATCCGCATGCACGACGCGGAAGGCAGCCTGACCGTTGTCACGCGCGACGCGCACCTGCCGTACTCGCCGACGGTGCTGCCCTACGTCGTGTCGGGCAAGTCGGCGCCCGAGCGGGTGTTCCTGCGCGACGACGAATTCTTCGAACGCAACAACGTCAGCTTCCGCCGCAACGCCGGCCTCGCCGCGCTGCACGCCGACACGAACACCGCCGAGCTCGCCGACGGCTCGACGCTCGGCTACGAAAAACTGTTGCTCGCGACCGGGGCGTCCCCGGTGATTCCGCCGATCCCCGGCATCGACAGCGTCGACTACCACGTGCTGCGCACGCTCGACGACGCGACCGGGCTGAACGCGGCGATCGCGGGCGCGAACAACGCGGTCGTGCTCGGCGGTGGGCTCGTCGGGATGCACGCGGCTGAAAACCTCGTCAAGGCGGGTGCGAAAGTCACGATCGTCGAAATGGGCCCGACGGTGCTCGGCGGCTATTTCGACGCCGCCGCGTCGAGCCTGATCGAAGCGGCGTTCCGCGAAGCGGGCGCGACGGTGCTGACCGGCAGTCGCGTGGTCGGCCTCGCGAAGTCGGCGACCGGCGCGACGGTGACGCTCGCGAACGGCGACACGCTCGACGCCGACCTGCTGCTCGTCGCAACCGGCGTGAAGCCGGACGTCGGCTACCTGAACGGATCCGGCATCGCGTTCGAGCAGGGCATCGTCGTCGACGACCAGATGCGCACGAGCATCGACAACGTCTGGGCGGCCGGCGACTGCGCGCAGGCGAAGCACTTCTTCGCGCCCCGCAAGCAGGTCAACGCGATCCTGCCGTCGGCGACCGAGCAGGGCCGCATCGCCGGCATGGCGATGGCCGAAGACCCGGGCATCAAGGCCTACGCCGGCGGCGTGCCGCTGAACACCTACCACTTCTTCGGCCGCCACGCGATCTCGGTCGGCAGCAGCGACGTCCCCGAAGGCGGCGACGTCGTCACGCGCTTCGACGAGGCGAATGGCCGCTACCTGACGATCATCTTCGACGGCGGGCGGCTCACCGGCATCTTCGGCATCAACGAGTATTTCGACGGCGGAATCATGTGGCAGCTGATCCTGCGCCGCATCGACCTCACCGAAGTCCGCGACCGTTTCGTCGACAACCCCCTCGCGGTCGGTCGCGAAATCATGTCGAGGACGTGGCGATGAGCGCGAGTGCACGAACCGTAGGTCGGCGTGAGCGCGAAGGCCGGCGTGATGCCGGCGCCCCCGCAAGGAGCAAATGATGGGAAGAGCATTCAGCACGATCGCCTTCGACCCCGCCAAGTGCGACGGGTGCGGCGACTGCATGAGGGCCTGTGCGCAGGCGAAGACCGGCACCGACGACGTCGCGCGCTCGCGCATCCAGATCGTCGGTAGGGAGAAGGCGTTCGAGCTCGCGATGTGCCGCCAGTGCGGCGATCCGAAATGCGTCAGCGTGTGTCCGGCCGGCGCCCTGAACAAGGACGGCGACACCGGCGTCATCGGCTGGGACGCGTCGAAATGCGTCGACTGCCTGCTGTGCACGGTCGGCTGTGCATACGGCGGCATCGCGCTCGACGAGGTCTCGGGCCACGTGTCGAAATGCGACACCTGCGACGGCAAGCCCGCGTGCGTGCCGGTGTGCAGCAAGGGCGCGCTGAAATACGTGACGACCGCGAACATCTACAACGAAGTCGGCGACTGGGAAGACCTCTTCGCGCCGGGCCTCGCGGGCTGCCAAGGCTGCAACACGGAACTCCTGATGCGCCACACCCTGCGCCGCGTCGGCCCCGACACCGTGCTCGCGACGCCTCCGGGCTGCGTGCCGGGGATGGGCTCGGTCGGATTCAACGGCACGACCGGCACCAAGGTGCCAGTGTTCCACCCGCTGCTGACCAACACCGCAGCGATGCTGGCCGGCGTCAAGCGCCAGTTCAAGCGCATGGGGCGCGACGTCACGGCGCTCGCGATCGCGGGTGACGGCGGCGCGTCCGACGTCGGCTTCCAGTCGCTGTCCGGCGCGGCCGAACGCGGCGAGCAGATGTTGTTCATGGTCGTCGACAACGAGGGCTACATGAACACCGGGATGCAGCGTTCGAGCTGCACGCCGTACGGCGCCTGGACCTCGACCACGCCGGTGGGCGCGGGCTGCTCGCAGGGGCTGCCGTCGCAGGGCAAGACGCAGGACGCGAAGAACCTGCCGCTGATCATGGTGAACCACCGCTGCGCGTACGTCGCGACCGCATCGACCGCGTACATGGAGGACCTCTACGAAAAGATCGACAAGGCGCTCGAAGCGTCGAAGCGCGGTTTCGCGTACGTGCATGTGTATTCGCCCTGCACGACGGGCTGGCGCTTCCCGTCGGACCAGAACATGGAAGTCGCGCGCAAGGCCGTCGAGACCAACTTCGTGATGCTGTGGGAATTCAACCCGCAGGATGGCCTGCGCTTCACAAAACCGGTCAACGACCCGTTGCCGGTTACCGAATACCTGAAAGTGATGGGACGTTTCCGCCACCTCTCCCCGGAGCAGATCGAGCACATCCAGGGCAAGGTCGTCGAGAACGCGAAGTTCGTGCAACGTTTTTCGGAGCAGGCGCATGGCTGCTAGGCAAGATTGGGAACAGGGGCGGGAGACTGCGGGCGACATGATCGAACCGATCGAAAAGGCGAGCCGCGACGAACTCGCGGCGCTGCAGCTGGAACGGATGAAATGGTCGCTGCAGCACGCGTACGACAACGTGCCGCATTACCGCGCCGCGTTCGACGCCGCCGGCGTTCATCCGTCGGACCTGAAGCAACTGTCCGACCTCGCGCGCTTCCCCTTCACGACGAAGAAGGACCTGCGCGACAACTACCCGTACGGGATGTTTGCGGTGCCGATGAGCGACGTCGTGCGCGTCCACGCCTCGTCGGGCACGACCGGGCTGCCGACGGTCGTCGGCTACACGAAGAACGACATCGCGACCTGGGCCAGCGTCATGGGCCGTTCGCTGCGCGCGGCCGGCGGCACGCGCAACGACATCATCCTGAACTCGTACGGCTACGGCCTCTTCACCGGCGGGCTCGGCGCGCACTACGGCGGTGAGCATCTCGGCGCGACCGTAATCCCGATGGGCGGCGGCAACACCGAAAAGCAGGTGCAGCTGATCCGCGAGTTCCGCCCGACGATCATGATGGCGACCCCGTCGTACATGCTGACGGTCGCCGACGAACTGCAGCGCCTCGGTGTCGATCCCGCGTCGTGTTCGCTGCGCATCGGTGTGTTCGGCGCCGAACCCTGGACGAACGAGATGCGCCGCGAGATCGAGACGCGGCTCGGCATCGACGCGATCGACATCTACGGCCTGTCCGAAGTCATGGGCCCGGGCGTCGCGTGCGAGTGCATCGAAACGAAGGACGGCCCGCACATCTGGGAAGACCACTTCTACCCGGAGATCATCGACCCCGAAACCGGCGAAGTGCTGCCCGACGGCACGCCTGGAGAGCTCGTGTTCACGTCGCTGACGAAGGAGGCGCTGCCGATCATCCGCTACCGCACGCGCGACCTCACCGTGCTGCTGCCCGGCACCGCGCGCACAATGCGGCGCATCGGCAAGATCACCGGCCGCAGCGACGACATGCTGATCATCCGCGGGGTGAACGTGTTCCCGACGCAGATCGAGGAGATCCTGCTGAAGCACGAGGCGCTGTGTGGGCACTACCAGCTGCAGGTCACGCGCGAACACCACATGGACGAGCTGACGGTGCTTGCCGAAGTGCGGCACGACCTGTCCCAGGTTCTGAACGAGCGCCAGCGCGGTGCGATCGCGACCGAGATCCGCCACCAGATCAAGAGCGCCATCGGCGTCAGCGCCGACGTGCACGTGCTCGAAACGGACCGCATCGAACGCACCCAGGTCGGCAAGGCGAAGCGCGTCATCGACAAGCGGCCGAAGGCCACCGCGTGAGCGCAGGGTGAAGGCCGGCGACCAGCCGGACGAAAACAAAACGGAGACAACTGGATGAACGATCGGTCGAGAATCAGCCC
The DNA here is from genome assembly GCF_036675785.1 of Aromatoleum sp. Taxonomy (NCBI): domain Bacteria; kingdom Pseudomonadati; phylum Pseudomonadota; class Betaproteobacteria; order Rhodocyclales; family Rhodocyclaceae; genus Aromatoleum; species Aromatoleum sp. The sequence continues at coordinate 133,835 of NZ_JAKFEF010000025.1, read as the reverse complement.
GGGCGCCACGGTCAACGTCGTGCTCGGAGAGTTGTTGCGAAACGCCGCCGCGGAAGGGCGGGAGACGCTGAACCCTGCGGAAATCGCACGCTTCGTCGAGAGCTTCGGCGCCGCGCTCGCCGAGGGCGCGCCCGGCGGCGTGGACTTGCGTATCGAGCTGACGAACACGCGCGAATTCGGCGCGGTCCTGTCCGCCGGCAGCGGCGGACAGGACGCCGCGCTTGATGCGTCGAACTTCCGCAAGGACGGCCTCGAGGTCTCGGCGTCGGTCGAACTCACCGACGCGGCCGATTTCCTGCGCCTGTTCCGTCGCACGGTCGCATACCGCAAGATGGCGGCGATCGCGCAGCGCGACGAGCGGCGGCCGCCCGACCAGGTGCTGGAATTCTGCTTCGGGCTGATGCTCGGCCTGGGACGCGAATTTTCGGCCGCGAACCCGGAAGCGCCGTCCGTGCTTCGTTCGCTCCGGCTCGATGGCGTGCAGTTCAACAAGCGGCCGACGGTCGCTTCCGGAAGCTGCGACTTCGGCGCGCCGGCCGCGGGACGGCTCCCGCGTCCGATCCACAAGGTCGACAAGCTGATCCACCCCAAGTCGATCGGCATCATCGGCGTGTCGGCGACGAGCATGAACTTCGGCCGCATCATCCTGAAGAACCTCGTCGGCAGCGGCTATCCGAAGGAACAGCTGACGGTCCTCAAGCCCGGCGAAGCCGAGATCGACGGCGTGCGCTGCGTCGAAGGGCTGCGCGCGCTCGACGGCAAGCTCGACCTGCTGATCGTCGCGGTCGCCGCCGACGCGGTGTACGACCTTGTCGACGAGATCATCGAAAGCGACGCCGTCGAGTCGGTGATGCTGATCCCGGGCGGACTCGGGGAGACCGCGAAAAGCCGGGAGCCTGCCGCGAAGCTCGCCGAACGGATCAACGCCGCGCACGGCAGGCCCGGCGGCGGGCCGGTGTTCCTCGGTGCGAACTGCCTCGGCGTCGTCTCGCACGCGGGCGGCTACGACTCGTGGTTCATTCCGCTCGAGCGCCTGCCGAAGCCGCAGAAGAAGCCGGTGCGCAACTCCGTAATGCTGAGCCAGAGCGGCGCGTTCATGATCACGCGGCTCTCCCGCAACCCGTGGCTCGACCCGCGCTACATGCTCGCGCTCGGCAACCAGACCGACCTCACGCACGGAGACCTGCTCGCGTACTTCGCCGAGCGCGCCGAGATCGAGACCATCGGCCTGTACATCGAGGGATTCCGCGACGGCGACGGGCTCGACTTTGCGAAGGCGGTGCGCCGCGCGGTGCTCAATGGCAAGCAGGTCGTCGTCTACAAGTCCGGCCGCACCGAAGCGGGGGCGGGCGGCGTGATGGGCCATACCGCGTCGATCGCCGGTGACTGGCGGCTCGCCGACTCGGTGTTGCGCCAGGCCGGCGCGATCGTTGCCGAGGACTTCGAAGCGTTCGACGATCTCTTCTACATCGCCGGCGCGCTGCATCACAAGAAGATCGGGTCGCGCGTCGGCGGCATCAGCGGCGCGGGCTTCGAGGCGGTCGGCATCGCCGATTCGATCGAATCGGGCAGTTTCTCGCTCGAGATGCCCGCGCTCGAAGAGGCAACCGTCCGGCGCGTCGGCGAGATTCTCGCGGCGAAGCGCCTCGACGCGCTCGTCGAGGTGCGCAACCCGATCGACATCAACCCGGGCGCGGACGACGAAGCGCACCTGCAGGTCACGCAGGCCTTCCTCGACGACCCGAACATCGACGCGGTCGTCGTCGGGCTCGACCCGACCGCACCGGCAATCCGCGGCCTCGAATCGAGCAAGCTGCGCCCGGGTCACGACCTGTCCGACCCGAAAGGCACGGTGCATATCTACCCGCCGCTCGTCGCCGAGAACGACAAGCCGGTCATCGGCATCGTCGACGGCGGCGTGCTCTACGACGCGATGGCCGGCCGGTTGATGGACCAGGGCGTCTGTGTGTTCCGCAACTGCGGCCGCGGCACGCGCGCGCTCGCCCGTTACGTCGAAGCCCGCCTCGACAGCGACGCGATCCGCAAACGCAATTCGTAATACCTGCAGGCGACCGTCCGCGCTCGTGGCCGGTCGCCAATCGACATCCAAGGAGAATTTGAAATGAGCGAAACACTGAAGGCAGGACTGACCTCGACGCGGCGCTACGACATCGACCAGGCGCGCACGATCGGCTTCATGGGCGACGACTGCCGCGTCTATTCGACGCCGGCGCTGCTGTACGACATCGAAGTCGTGTGCCGCGACCTGCTGCTGGAAAACATCGACGCGGGCAAGGATTCGGTCGGCACGCGCGTCGAACTCGATCACGTCGGCGCGACGCTGCTCGGCATGTGGATCGAGATCACGGTGACGGTGACCGAAGTCAACGGCCCGGCCGTGACCTTCGAATTCACCGCGCGTGACGGGCTCGAGGAAGTCGCCCGCGGCAAGCACAACCGCTTCGTCGTCGGTGCCGAGAAGACCGCGCAGCGCCTGAAGGCGAAGCGCGAGAAGGCGCTCGCGGCGGCCTGATTCGCCGCACCCGCGTTTTCCCGCATCGAACCCGGCCACCGGCACTGCCCGGTCGCCGGGTTCTTGCGTTTGCGCGGGCAGGCGATTAACGGCAAGTGCCCGTGCGGTGCTCAGTTCTCCGTAGAACTGGCGGGGGACGAGAACGCGCCTGTGCGGCTCCGGGTTTCACGGCGGGTGGGCGCCGCATCACGTGTAGGCCTGCATCCCGTCGGGTCCTCCCCGGGAGCCGTCCTTGCTTCGATTCGCGCGGCGGCGCACCGGCCGGATCTGGCCGGCCCCGCAACGGCTTCCCGGCGCGCACTCCGTATTGCGACGCGCGGCGCGACCGCCGCCGCCCGAAGCTGGGGAATTCATTCGCATCGACAAGGAGCACGAGATGACCGAAAAGAAAGCCACCGTCCACTGGGAAGGCCAGGGCAAGCAGGGCGAGGGCCGGATCAGCACCGAGACCGACGCGCTGAAGGACTACCCATACGGCTTCGGCAGCCGCTTCGAAGACGACCGCCGCGGCACGAACCCGGAAGAACTGCTCGGCGCGGCGCACGCCGCCTGCTTCACGATGGCGTTCTCGTTCGCCTGTGACAAGGCCGGCTTCGCGACCACCGCGGTCGACACGTCGGCGAGCGTCAGGCTCGTCAAGCAGGGCGAAGGCTTCGCGATCGACCGGATCGCGCTGGCGCTGGAAGCGACCGTCCCGGGGATCGACGACGCGAAGTTCCGCGAGATCGCCGAGGCGGCCAAGCGCGACTGCCCGCTGTCGAAGGCGCTCGCGAGCGTTCCCGAAATCACGCTGAATGCGACGCTGAGAAGTTGAACGCCGATCCGCCGCGTCGGTAACGTCTGCGCCTCGCAACGGCCCCGGCCGCTCAAGTAAACTGCGCGGCCTGGAGGCGGATTCGATGAACGACGAAGATTTTATGCGCGCGGCGCTGGAGCAGGCGCGGATTGCGGGGAGTTGTGACGAGGTGCCGGTCGGCGCAGTCGTCGTGCTCGATGGCGAGATCGTCGGCCGCGGCTTCAATCAGCCGATCGGCCGCAACGATCCGACTGCGCACGCGGAAGTGATGGCGTTGCGCGACGCCGGGACGCGGCTCGGCAATTACCGGTTGCCGGGCTGCGAGCTGTACGTGACGCTCGAACCCTGTGCGATGTGCAGCGGGGCAATCATGCATTCGCGCATCGCGCGCGTCGTCTTCGGCGCGCGCGACCCGAAGACCGGCGTCGCCGGCAGCGTCATCGACCTTTTCGCCGAACTGCGACTGAACCACCACGCGCAGATTTCCGGCGGGGTGCTCGCCGACGAATGCGGGAGCCTGTTGTCCGGCTTCTTCGCCGCGCGGCGGCGTCGAACGCTGATCGCGTAAGCCGATGCGGATCCACGTCAGCATCGCGCGGCAGACGCTCGACCTGTACGCGGCCGACGGCGCCTGCATCCGGCGCTATTCGATCTCGACCGCGGCGAATGGGCCCGGCGAAGAGCAGGGCAGCAACCGCACGCCGCGCGGGCGTCACCGCATTCGCGCAAAGATCGGTGCCAGGGCACTGCCGGGAGCCGTCTTTCGCGGGCGGCGGCTGACGGGCGAACTGTGGACGCCGGCGTTCGCCGCGGCGCGTCCCGATCGCGACTGGATTCTGTCGCGCATCCTGTGGCTGTGCGGTTGCGAGCCTGGCCGCAACCGCCTCGGCAACGTCGACTCGATGCGCCGCTACATCTACATCCACGGCACCGGCGAGGACCAGCCGATGGGCGTCGCGCGCTCGCACGGCTGCATCCGGATGCGGAACAGCGAGGTCATCGAGCTGTTCGATCTCGTGCCGGCGGGAACCGTCGTCGATATCGGTGAATGAGCGCGAAGCGGGCGAGAAGCGGGCGCGACAAGCGGGTGCGAGGAACGGGGCGGGAAGAACGAGCCGGTCGCGTCCGCCACCGGGATGTGCGGTCACTGCTCCCGGCGGACCCCGAACGTATGCGCCACTTCACCCGCGAGTTCGCCGCACTCGTCCCAGGTCCATTCCCTGAACCGGGCGCGCCCGTCGCGGTGGACCGCGATCAAGGTCGAGCAACGCGTGCCGTAGCCCGGCGCGCGGATGAAGGCCGGCGACAGCCAGCGCTCCCATTCCCTGCTGACCCCCGTTTCCGGCAGGTGCAGGTCCTCGGCCGCCACGTCGTCGCGCAGCAGTGCGAGGAATGCCGCGCCGTCGGGCAGCCCGGCGAGTGCGACGGCAAAGCGTGCGCGGGCGAGGCGGACTTTCAGCCAGGGCGTATCGAGCAGGTGGTTCGACAGGCTGTAGATGCCGGGTTCGAGCAGGCGGATGGCGCCGGTCGTGCTCTCGTGGACGCCGAGCGACGTGCCGTCGCTGACGAGCAGGTTGAACGGCGCGTAGGCCGGGCTCACCGCGGCGATTTCCCGCAGCATCATGTCGGCGTCGCGGTCGGCGACGAGGCAATCCCTGACGAGCGCGCCGCGCGACGGAACGCCCGCGCGGTGAAGTGTCGGGTCGCGGTAGTTTGTCAGCGCGGCGAAGCGGCCGTTGCGGGCGATGCCCATCCACGTGCCGCCGGCCTCGAGGTCGCGGCCGGCGAGCAGGTCGGGAAAGTCGGTCCACCAGTGCGCCGCCACCGCGGGGCGTGCGAGATATTCATCGCGGTTCGCGGCGACGACCAGCGGGTAGTCGGGGTGGGCACGCCAGCCGACGACGATCAGGCACATTCGACGAATCGTTCGAGATGGCGAGTCGAACCGGGTTCGATCAGCGCCGCGAGCTTGTGGGCTTCGATCTCAATACCCAGTGCGGCTTCGAAGGCCGCCGGGTCGGCAACGGATTCGTAGATTTCCATCCACGTCGCGTCATCGCCGCAACGTTCCATCAGGTGGCCGGCAACGCCGGTCCGCGTCGCGAGGCTCGCCTGCATCGCCCGGACTTTCGCCCGGGCGCGCGTCGCGTCGGACCGCACGCGGTAATAGATGAAGTAATGGGTGGGACGGCTGCCGCTGTCGGTCATGGTTCAGGGCAGCGCGTACGGGAGATCGAGAAAGGACAAACGCGGCCCGGTCGGGCTGCCGACATGCACGTCGCCGTCGGCCGAGCTCATCTGCATCACCGCCAGCGCCTCGAAGCCGCCGTCCGGGGCCGGCGCGACGGTCACGAGCTTCCCGGCCGATTGCTCGCCGAACTCGGCAGTGTAGAGATCCGCACCCGGCGCGTGCAACGCGTCGCCGGTGAAGTGCACGCGGTACATCCGCTTCTTCAGCTTGCCGAGGTACTGCGTGCGCGCGACGATCTCCTGCCCCGGATAGCAACCTTTCTGGAAGTTCACGCCGCCGATGACTTCGTAGTTGATCATCTGCGCGACGAATTCCTCCTGCGTCGCGGACGTGATCAGCGGCACGCCGGCGCGGATCATCGCGAGTTCCCACGCCACGGTTCCGGCCTTCACGGCGCCGGCTGCGAGAAGGGCGCCGAACACCCGGGGCGCGTCGGCGGCGGGAAGCGCGACGATCGTGTTGTTGTCGTCCAGGCGGATGCAGCGGGCGTCGCCAGCTACCGTCTGCGTCATCGCGGTCGCCGGCAGCGCGAGCCCCGCGGCGCTGAGAACACGATCGGCACCGGTCCCGCTCACACCGATCAGCACCGTGTCGGCGTCCGCGTCGGTGAGCTTGAGCTTGCTGCGCAGCACGTACATCGAAAGCTTCTTCAGCAGCGCGGGCTGGATCCCGGCCGACACCGCGAGCACGTGGGCGTCGGACTCGCGCCACAGCAGGATGCTGGCGAGCATCCGGCCTTTCGGGGAATTGAAGCTCGTCCACTGCGCGACGTCCTGCGCGAGGTTCTTGACGTCGTTCGACAGCAGGTTGTGGAGGAAAGGTGCCGAGTCCTCGCCGCGGCTGCGGATCAGGCCCAGATGCACAAGCGGTACGACGACGGTGCCCGACGCGAGCGAGCGGACTTCGGCATCGGGAGCGTCGAAATGGATGCCGGCGCCATCGAGCGTCGCGCCTTGTTCGGTCAGGTATTCGGTCCAGGTCGTGTTCATGTCGGTTTGGCCGGAGTCGGGGAAAGCGATGAAGTATTATAGGGCCCCTTTCCCGGTCGCCGGAGTCGAAACAGCTCCGGCAAACCGATCCGGCTCGAATTGTTCTGTCTCGAATGAAGTCCCTGTTCATAAAGTTGTTTTTCGTCGTCGCGCTCGCGATCGCTGCCGCGGCCGGAGCCGTCTCGTGGTACGCGAACCGGCCGCTTCCGCTCGCGCAGCCGGTCGTCGATTTCACGGTCCAGCGCGGCTACACGATGCGGCAGGCCGCCGCCGCGATCGCCCGCGCGGGCGTCGAGGTGAACCCGCGCGTGCTCTACTGGATCGCGCGGCTGAGCGGCAAGGGCGACCGCATCCTCGCGGGGAGCTACGAAGTGCACCGGGGCGTCACGCCTTGGCAGCTGATCCTCAAGCTGTCGAGCGGCGATGTGTCGCAGGGCGACCTGCGCTTCGTCGAGGGCTGGAGCTTCCGGCAAGTGCGCGCGGCGCTCGAGGCGAATCCGGATCTCGTGCAGGACACGGTCGGGCTTTCGGATGCCGAGATCCTGCAGCGGATCGGCGCGACCGAACCGCATCCCGAGGGCTTGTTCTTCCCGGATACCTACCTCTTCGACAAGCAGTCGAGTTCGCTCGCGGTCCTCGCGCGTGCGTACCGCGCGATGCACGAGCGGCTCGCGCTGATCTGGGAAGCGCGCAATCCCGACCTGCCGCTCGCCTCGCCATATGAGGCGCTGATCCTCGCGTCGATCGTCGAGAAGGAGACCGGGCGCCCCGAGGACCGCGAGCTGGTCGCGTCGGTGTTCGTCAATCGCCTGCGCATCGGCATGCGGCTCCAGACCGACCCGGCGGTGATCTATGGGCACGGAGACGCGTTCGACGGCAACTTGCGCAAGCGCGACCTCGAAAGCGACCACGAGTACAACACCTACACGCGGCCGGGGCTGCCGCCGACACCGATCGCGATGCCCGGGCTCGAAGCGCTGAACGCGGCGGTCAGGCCGGCGGCGACGGAATACCTCTACTTCGTGTCGCGCGGCGACGGCACGAGCGTGTTTTCGACGAACCTGAGCGACCATAACCGGGCCGTCAACCAATACCAGCGGAGAGCAGGCAGTTGAGTTCGATCCTGGCGCGCGGGCGCTTCATCACCTTCGAAGGCATCGACGGCGCAGGCAAGAGCAGCCAGATCGCCGCGGTCGTCGAGTTGCTGCGGGCGCGCGGCTGCGACGTCGACCAGACGCGCGAACCCGGCGGCACGGCGCTCGGGGAGCGCCTGAGGGAGCTCCTGCTGCACGAACCGATGGATCTCGAAACCGAGGCGATGCTGATGTTCGCCGCGCGCCGCGAGCATCTTGCCGCGCGCATCCTGCCCGCACTCGCGGCCGGGCGCTGGGTCGTGTCCGACCGCTTCAGCGACGCGACCTATGCGTACCAGGTCGGCGGGCGGGGCCTCGACGCCGCGAAGTTCGCCGCGCTCGAAGCGTGGGTGCACCCCGGATTCCAGCCGGATCTGACGCTCGTCTTCGACCTGCCGCCGGAAGTCGCCGCGGCGCGGGTCGCGAACACCGGTGTCAGTCCAGACCGCTTCGAACGCGAACAGCGCGATTTCTTCGACCGGGTGCGCGCCGCCTACCTCGACCGCGCGCGGATGGCGCCGCAGCGGGTCCGCGTCGTCGCCGCGGACCGCGCGCCGGAAGCGATTCGCGCCGAGGTCGCTGCGATCGTCGCGGAGCGCTGTTTCGGATGATTTACCCGTGGCTGCAGGACACGTGGCAACGACTGTGCGAACTCGGGCAGCGCCTGCCGCACGCGCTGCTCTTCGTCGGGCCTGCCGGCCTCGGCAAGCGGGAACTCGCCGAAACGCTCGCCGCCCGCCTGCTGTGCTCGGCGCCTGGTTCCGACGGCCACGCCTGCGGCCGTTGTACCGCATGCCAGTTGCGCCTGTCCGGGAATCACCCGGACCTGTTTACCGTCGTGCCCGCGGCGGACGCCGATGTTGGCGACAGCGAAGACGCGAAGGAGGGCGGCGAGCGCGAGCCCGACGCGGGGAAGAAGAAATCGTCGCAGATCGTCATCGAGCAGATTCGCGACCTGCAGCAATCGGTCGCGGTGACCGGCCATCAGAGCAGCCGGCGCGTCGTCGTCGTCGACCCGGCCGAGGCGATGAATCCCTTCACCGCGAACGCGCTGCTGAAGCTCCTCGAGGAACCGCCGGAAGGTTGTGTGTTCGTGCTCGTGTCGTCGGCGCCGCGCCGCCTGCTGCCGACGATCCGCAGCCGCTGCCAGCAGTGGAGCTTCGCCCGACCGCCCGCCGACGCGCTCGCGCAGTGGATGCGTGCGCAGGACGGGGCAGACGACGACCTGCTCGCGCTGACCGGCGGCATGCCGCTCGCCGCGCAACGCCTCGCGGGCCGCGGCACGGCGACGCTGCGTGCGCGCTTCGTCCGCGATCTCGCCCAGCTTCCGGCGGGCGACCCGCTGAAGCTCGCGGGCCAGTGGGACGCGTGGCTGAAATCGAAGGAGGCGCTCGCGGCCGGCTTCGGCATCGTGCAGCTCGTCGACTGGATGCAGCGCTGGGTCACCGATCTCGCCTCGCTGCGGCTCGGCGGGCGGATCCGCTTCTTCCCCGGCGAGGAGGGCACGCTGTCCGCGCTCGCGCCGCGCTCGACCGTCGCGTCGGTACTCGGCTGCTACAATGAACTCGCCAGCATCCGCCGGGTCGCACAGCATCCGCTGAACGCCCGACTGATGCTCGAAGACATGCTCCTGCGCTATGCGCGCGCGGTGACCGGATCCCGACCATGAGCGAAGCCAAATCCAGCGTCGCGCGCCCGAGCGTGCTGTCGCTGAACATCAACTCGAAGTCCGCGCTCTATGCCGCCTACATGCCGTTCCTGGCGAATGGCGGAATTTTCGTGCCGACGCCGCGGCCTCATCAGCTCGGCGACGAAGTGTTCATGCTGCTGCAACTGATGGACGACCCGATGAAGCATCCGGTCGCGGCCACGGTCGCGTGGATCACGCCGCACGGGGCACAGGGGGGCAAGACGCAGGGAATCGGCGTCCATTTCAGCGCCGACGAATCCGGCAAGGCGCTGCGCGCCCGGATCGAGCAGATCCTCGCCGGCAACCTCGGCTCGAACCGCCCGACCCACACGCTCTGATTTCCACGCACCGATTCCTGCCGCCTGCCGATGTTCATCGATTCCCACTGTCATCTCGATTTCCCCGAACTGGCGCAGCGCGAGGACGAGGCGCTTGCGACGATGGCCGCGAACCGCGTCGGCCATGCGCTGTGCGTCGCGGTGAAGCTCGAGGAGTTTCCGCGCGTGCTCGCGCTCGCGGAACGACACCCGAATCTGTTCGCGTCGGTCGGCGTGCATCCCGACGGCGACGACGTCGAGGAACCCGACCTCGCACGGCTCCTCGCGCTCGCCGACCATCCGAAGGTCGTCGCGATCGGCGAGACCGGGCTCGACTACTACTGGCAGAAAGACGCGCCCGAGTGGCAGCGGGAGCGCTTCCGCACGCACATCCGCGCTGCGCGGTCGTGCGGCAAGCCCTTGATCATCCACACCCGCGCGGCGGCGGCGGACACCTTGCGCCTGATGCGCGAAGAGGACGCGACCGACGCCGGCGGGGTGATGCATTGCTTCACGGAGACGCGCGAAGTGGCCGAGGCCGCGCTGGACCTCGGCTTTTACATCTCGTTCTCCGGGATCGTCACGTTTCGCAACGCGACTGACCTCAAGGCCGTGGCCCGGTATGTTCCGCTCGACCGGCTGCTGATCGAGACCGACTCGCCGTATCTCGCGCCGGTGCCGCATCGCGGCAAGACCAACGAGCCCGGCTGGGTGGTCCACGTCGCCGAGGAGATCGCGCGGCTGCGCAACGAGCCGCTCGAGCGCATCGAGGCGGCGACGACCGAAAACTTCTTCCGCCTGTTCCGGCACGCAAAGGAGAGCTGACCGTGATCCGATCGATTGCCGCCTTACTCGCCGCGCTGGCATTCAGCGGTGCTGCGTTCGCGAACAGTTACGAAGACTCGTTGGGGTCGGCGCTTCGTGGCGACGCCGCGCAACTCGTGCAGCTGCTCAACCGCGGCGTCGATCCGAACACCGTCGATGACCAGGGCAACACGCTGCTGATGCTCGCCGCGCGCGAAGGCAACGGCGAAACCGTCGCGGCGATCCTGAAGTTCCGTCCGAAGGTCGCGCAGCGCAACGCCTCCGGCGATTCGGCGCTGATGCTGGCCGCGCTGAAGGGGCACGAAGACATCGTCGATCAACTCCTCGAAGCCGGCGCGCCGGTCAATCATGACGGCTGGACGCCGCTGATGTATGCGGCGTTCGAAGGCCACCTCGACATCGTCGAACGCTTGCTCGCACGCGGCGCGGAAGTCGATGCGCTCGCGCCGAACAAGTCGAATGCGCTGATGGTCGCGGCCCGCAACGGCCACCTCGACGTCGTCCGCCGGCTGCTGAAGACCGACGTGAATCTCGAACAGAAGAACGACGGCGGCTTCACCGCCGACAGCTGGGCGGCGGCGAATGCGAATAGCGACATTGCCGAGCTGATCCGCGCCGAGCGCGCGCGACGCGGGAGCGCCCCGAAGTCGCCGCGGATCGAGGTCGAATAGCGCTGCGGTCGCGCCCGAAAAGGACTTCGAGTCGGCCCGGCGGACGAAACCGATGTCATAAGTGCTGGTGTGCGCAGCGAACCCGGCGCAGCACGGCGGGCGGTCGTTCTGCTCGTTTTTGCGTCTCGCATGCCCCAAAAAAGTGCATCAAGCGCTCCGCAATGGTGCAGGAATGCATCGGCAGCCACCGCATAATCACCGGGAACGTGCGCGGGCACACCAATTGATTAAAAAAGCACCGGGAGTGGGCGTTTGCTGCACAAAATCCATGCGCCGGGTGCTCAATTCGAGGAAAATCCCGGGCGGCCCGTATCCCGGGCTTCCGGTTATTTTCCAGATGAAAGGCCATATCGATGCGCTACCAGTCCCTCGAAGAATTTCTGTCTCACGTCGAACAACGCAACCCCGGTCAGCCCGAGTTCATCCAGGCCGTCGCCGAGGTGATGGAAAGCCTGTGGCCTTTCATTTCCGAAAATCCGCGCTACGCCGAGCATGGGCTGCTCGACCGCCTCGTCGAGCCGGAGCGCCTGATCCAGTTTCGCGTCTCGTGGGTCGACGATCGAGGCGATGTTCAGGTCAACCGCGGCTACCGCATCCAGCACAGTTCCGCGATCGGCCCGTTCAAGGGTGGCCTGCGCTTCCATCCGTCGGTGAATCTGTCGGTCCTCAAGTTCCTCGCGTTCGAACAGACGTTCAAGAACGCGCTGACGACGCTGCCGATGGGCGGCGGCAAGGGCGGTTCCGACTTCGATCCGAAGGGCCGCAGCCCTGGCGAAGTGATGCGCTTTTGCCAGGCGTTCATCACCGAGCTGTATCGCCACATCGGCTCGGATACGGACGTCCCGGCCGGCGACATCGGCGTCGGCGGCCGCGAAGTCGGCTTCATGGCCGGGATGATGAAGAAGCTCTCGAACAAGGCGAGCTGCGTGTTCACCGGCAAGGGTCTGAGCTTTGGCGGCTCGCTGATCCGTCCCGAGGCGACCGGCTACGGCATGGTGTATTTCGCCGAGGAAATGCTGCGCCACACCGGCAAGACGATGGCGGGCATGACGGTCTCGGTATCGGGTTCGGGCAACGTCGCGCAGTACGGCATCGAGAAGGCGATGGCGCTCGGTGCGAAGGTCGTCACCGCGTCGGATTCGAGCGGCACCGTCATCGACGAAGCCGGCTTCACCCCGGAGAAACTCGCGGTGCTGATGGACGTCAAGAACGTCCATTACGGCCGCGTCAGCGAATACGCCGAGCGGCTCGGCTTGCGCTTCGAAGCCGGCAAGCGGCCGTGGCACGTGCCGGTCGACATCGCCTTCCCGTGTGCGACGCAGAACGAACTCGATGGCGACGACGCGGCGGTGCTCGTCCGCAACGGCGTGAAATGCGTCGCGGAGGGCGCGAACATGCCTTCCACCGCCGCGGCCGTGCGCGTGTTCGAGAAGAACGGCGTCCTGTACGCCCCGGGCAAGGCGAGCAACGCCGGCGGCGTCGCGACGTCGGGCCTCGAGATGAGCCAGAACGCGATGCGCCTGTCGTGGACGCGCGAAGAGGTCGATGCGCGGCTGCTGGAAATCATGCAGGGAATTCACCGCATGTGCATCGAGTACGGCACGAAGGCCGATGGCAAGGTGAATTATTCGAACGGCGCGAACGTTGCCGGCTTCGTGAAGGTCGCCGAAGCGATGCTCGCGCAGGGCGTCATCTAAGCGCAGCGACTTCGAGACGAGGGGCGCGGCATCCCGCGGGTCTCTCGCTCGTCGGCGGTGTCGTTCAGGCGCCGGGCGGGACTCCCGCCGGCCCGGGCACCGTCGCGATCCAGCCTTCGAGCGGATCGATTCCCCGGGGCAAGCCGAAATCGGGCGGCCCCGCCTGCAGGCACCACGCGGACTGGACGAGCGCAAGCGTCGCGTCGAGGAGGTCGCCCGAAGCGTCCTCGATCAGCGCGGCGCGCTGCACCCCTTCGAGCGACAGCGGGAGCCCGAGCGGATGCGCGCCGCTCTCCAGCGCAGCGACGATCGATTCGCGCGCATCGCGTCGCGCACCGGTCTGCTTCGCACGCTCGTCGGTCTTGTACGGCGCCCGCGAGATCGCGCGTGCAAGAAGGCCCGGATAGGCTTCCAGCGCGATACGGGACGGTTCCGCGTCTTGCAGTCCCGGCAAGCTCACGCCTGCGCGCAACAGCCGCGGGACACCTTCGACAAACATCAGTCCGACCGGCGGATTCACGAGCTTCAACGGGCTATGCGAACGCGCCGGCGCATCCGCGGCTCGATGCGCGTAGCGCTTGCCGGGCGGTCGCGTCGCGCGGTACGCGTCGAGCTGTTCGCGGAATGCCTGCCGGCCGAGCGACGCGCAATGCTCGACGAGCGACGTCCACGTCATCGGCCAGCCGAGATCGACGATCGCCTCGCGCGGCAACCCAAAGGGGAAGTCGAAGGCGCCGAGCCACGGGCCCGGGCGGTCGAGAAACGCTTCGAACGCGGGCCAGTCCTGCAAGAGTTCGAGCGCATCGAGGCGGATCGACTTTCGGTCGACGCGCCCCGCCGCGACGGTGATCGGTTTTCGCACGCACGGCGCGGACGTGAAATCGACGCCGAACAGGGTCGCGGCCTTCATCGGGCGGCAAAGCGGGACGCGGCCAGCACGGTGTTGGCATGGATCGCCACCGTGTCATCGATCTCCCGGGCGTAGCCGCCCGCCATCGCGACGGCGACCGGCACCTGTCGGGCCGAGCACTCGCCGAGCACCAGCGCGTCGCGCGCGGCCAGTCCGTCGATCGATAGCGCGAGACGGCCGAGACGATCGTCGCGGTATGGATCGGCGCCGGCGAGGTAGATCGCGAGGTTGGGGGCGATACGTTCGAACACGGCATCGAGGCCGCGCCGCAGTGCGTCGAGATAGGTTTCGTCGGCGGTCCCGTCCGGGAGTTCGATGTCGAGATCGGACTGCGCCTTGCGGAACGGGAAATTCTTCGCGCCGTGAATGCTGAACGTGAAGACGTCGGGCTCGTCGGCGAGGATCGCGGCGGTGCCGTCGCCCTGATGGACGTCGCAGTCGATGATCGCAACGCGGCGTACGCGGCCTTCGGCCCGCATCGTCAGTGCCGCGATCGCCGCATCGTTGAAGACGCAGAACCCGGAGCCGAAGTCACGGTGCGCGTGGTGTGTGCCGCCCGCGAGGTTCGCCCCGCAGCGTTCGGCCAGTGCGGTGCGGCAGGCGGCGAGGGTCGCCCCGGCCGATCGGCGCGAGCGCTCGACCATCTGCGCCGACCACGGAAAGCCGATTCGCCGCTGTTCGGCCGCGTCGAGTGTGCCGCCGACGACCCGCCGGAGATACGCGCCGTCGTGCGCGCGCAGGATTTCGTCGTCGCTCGCCGCGTCCGGCACCCGGAAGTCACCGGGCCTGAAGCGGCCGAACGCCGCGAGCCGTTCGCGCAGCCGCGAGTATTTTTCCATCGGAAAGCGGTGGCCTTCCGGCAATGGCAGCACGAAGTGGTCGGCGTAGAAGAGTTTCATGCGGCGCTCCGATGGGCCGGGACTGGGGCCGGGTGACGAGGGAGGATCGGGCCGCGGCAAGTCTAGCCGAATCGACGCGCAAGAGCTGCGAAGCCCCCGCGGACGCCGTTGCCCCGCTCTGTCCGGCGAATCGCGTTCGACGGCCGCCGCGAGGATCAGTACACTCGACGTACTCCAGCAGAAGCCCATACGAAAACCCAAGCGATAAGGGTCCAGCCATGAGCGTCATCGAATCCATCCGGCCGCAGCTTGCGAAACTCACCGAGATCCGCCGCGACCTGCACGCGCATCCCGAGCTTGCATTCGCCGAACACCGCACCGCCGACCTGATCGCGGCCCGTCTCGAGTCGCTCGGCATCGAGGTGCATCGCGGCGTCGGCAGGACCGGCGTCGTCGGCGTCGTCCGCGCGGGGCGCGGGTTGCGGGCGATCGGCCTGCGCTCGGACATCGACGCGCTGCCAATCCAGGAACGCAACGACTTCCCGCATCGCTCGGTCCACGCCGGGTGCATGCACGCCTGCGGGCACGACGGGCACACGACGATGCTGCTCGGTGCGGCCGAGGCGCTCGCGGCGCGCCGGGACTTCGACGGCACGGTCTACCTGATCTTCCAGCCAGCGGAAGAAGGCGAGGGCGGCGGACTGGCGATGATCGAGGACGGATTGTTCGAGCGCTTTCCAATGGAGTCGGTCTTCGGGATGCATAACTGGCCGGGTCTCGCGCCGGGGCATTTCATCGTCCATCCCGGGCCGGTCATGGCGAGCGCGGACCGTTTCGACATCACGCTTACCGGGCACGGCGCGCACGCGGCGATGCCGCATCTCGGCGCCGACCCGGTCACCGCGGGGGCAGCGCTCGTCCAGGCGATCCAGACGATCGTCAGCCGGACGATCGATCCGGTGGACTCCGCCGTGGTGTCCGTGACGCAGTTCCACGCTGGCGAGGCATACAACGCGATTCCCGACCGGGCGGAGCTGTGCGGCACGGTGCGCGCATTCAGCGATGCCGTGCAGGACCAGATCGAGACGGCGCTGCGGCGCGTCGGCGACGGCATCGCCGCGGCATTCGGCGTCGAGGTCGCGGTCGAATACCGCCGCGGCTATCCGCCGACGGTGAACACGCCCGCGGAAGCGGCGTTGTCGGCCGAAGTCGCGAGCGCGCTCGTCGGCCCCGACCGGGTCACGACGAACGCGGGGCCGAGCATGGGCGCCGAGGATTTCGCGTATTTCCTGCAACGCAAGCCCGGCAGCTACGTGTGGATCGGCAACGGGGCGGGCGAGGGCGGATGCACGCTGCACAATCCGACCTACGACTTCAACGACGAGATCATCCCGACCGGCGTCGCGTACTGGGTCGAGCTGGTGCGCCGGATTCTGGCCCCGGCGCGCTGACGCCGGACTTCGCATGCGCCCGGAATCCCGATGAAAACGCTCCGGCTTGCCTTCCGCATGATGCTGCGCGATCTCCGCGCGGGCGAACTCCACCTGCTCGGGCTCGCGATCGTGATCGCCATCGCGAGCCTGACGAGCGTCGGTTTTCTCGCCGACCGCGTCGCGCGCGGACTCGACCGGGAGGCCAACCAGCTCCTCGGCGGCGACCTGCTGCTGCGCGCTGATCGTCCGTGGGAAGCGCAGTTCGTCGACGAGGCGCGGCGGCGCGGCCTACGCGTCGTCGAAACCGTGCTGTTCACGAGCATGGTCGGCACCGAAGACGGCGCGCAGCTCGCCGGGGTCAAGGCGGTCCAGCCGGGATATCCGCTGCGCGGAAGCGTGCGGATCGCGCCGGGTCCCAATCGGGCGGATGCGACCGCGGAGCGGGTGCCGGAGCGTGGCGAAGTGTGGCTCGACGAGCGCCTCCTCGCTCAGTTGGGCGTCGTGGTCGGTGACCCCGTCGGGCTCGGGGAGCTCGAATTTCGCGTCGGCGCGATGGTGAGTTTCGAATCGGATCGCGGCGCGAACTTCTTCAGCCTGTTGCCGCGCGCGATCTTCAACGCCGCCGACCTGCCCGCAACGGGGCTGCTGACCGTCGGTAGCCGCGCGACCTGGCGGCTGCACCTCGCCGGCGAGCCCGAGGCCGTTGGCGGATATGAGCGCTGGTCTCGGGAACGGCTGGGGCGCGGCCGGTCGGTCGAGAGCATCGAGAATGCGCGGCCCGAAGTGCGCGCGTCGCTCGACCAGGCGCAGCGCTTCCTCCGGCTCGCGGCGCTTCTCGCGGTGATCCTCGCGGCCGTCGCGGTCGCGCTGTCCGCGCGCCGTTTCATGCAGCGGCATCTTGACGCCTGCGCGGTGATGCGCTGCCTTGGCGCGGCGCAGGCCCAGGTGCTGACGATCGTCATCGGCGAATTCGTGCTGTTCGGCCTGATCGCCGCCGCACTCGGCAGCGCGATCGGCTGGGCGGTGCAGTTCGGCCTCGCGGTCGTCCTCGTCGAAATCCTTGCGGCGGAGCTCCCGGCGCCGTCGCTGCTGCCGGTTGCGCACGGGATCGCGGTCGGCATGGTCCTGCTCGTCGGCTTTGTGCTGCCGCAGTTGCTGCGCCTCGGCAAGGTGTCCACGGTGCGGGTGCTGCGCCGCGAGATCGGCGGGGTCGAATCGGTGAGCGGCGCGGCGGGGGCGCTGGGCGCCGCGGCGCTGCTTGCGATCATTTTCTGGATCGCCGGCGACCTCAAACTCGGTTTGATGATCGCCGGCGGCTTCGCGGCGGCGCTCGCGGTGTTCGCGCTCGGGGCGTGGTGGACCTTGAGTGCGGCGGCGAGCGCGAAAGGGCGCGGAGCGCTGCGCGGCGGCGGATGGCGTTACGGTCTCGCGTCGCTCGCGCGGCGCATGAAGGGCAGCGTAATCCAGGCGGCCGCGCTCGGCCTCGGCATGGCCGCGCTGCTGTTGCTGACGCTGATTCGCGCGGACCTGCTCGAGAACTGGCGCGCCATGACACCTCCCGACGCGCCGAACCGGTTCATCATCAATATCCAGCCGGATCAGCGGGCACCGCTCGCCGCGTTCTTCACGGAGCACGGACTTGCGGCGCCCGAGATCCTGCCGATGATTCGCGGACGCCTGGTCGCGATCAACGACAAGCGGGTTGAACCCGACGATTTCGTCGACGTGCGCACGAAGCGCCTTGCGGAACGCGAGTTCAACCTGAGCTACGGCAGCCGGCTGCCGGACGGCAATCGCGTGAGCGACGGCAAATGGCACGGCGATGTGGCGGTCGCGGAATTCTCGGTCGAAAAGGGGCTCGCGGAAACCTTCGCGCTGAAAATCGGCGACCGCGTGCGCTTCAACGTCGCCGGGCGGCTCGTCGAAGCGCCGATCACGAGCGTGCGCGAGCTCGAATGGGATTCGATGCGCGTGAACTTCTTTTTCATCGGCGCGCCCGGAATGCTCGAGTACGATCCGGCGACCCTTGTCACGAGCTTCCATCTTCCGCCCGAGAATCACGCGTTCACCGCCGCGCTCGTGAATCGCTTCCCGAACCTGTCGGTCATCGATGTCGCGGCGGTGATCGAGCAAGTGCGCTCGATGACCGACAAACTGATCCTGATCGTCCAGTTCGTGTTCGGCTTCGCGGTGCTCGCGGGTTTCGTCGTGCTCTACGCGGCGCTGCAATCGACGCACGACGAGCGCGAGTACGAATTGGCGATGTTGCGCACACTCGGCGCGCGCAACCGGCAGGTTCGCCAGGCGCTGCTTGCGGAGTTCCTCGTCCTGGGTGGCGTCGCGGGGGCGCTGGCGGGGATCGGCGCGACCGCGATCGGCTGGGGCCTCGCGCATTACGTCTTCAAGATCGCGTACGTGCCGGCGGCGTGGCCGTTACTGTTCGCGACGCTGGCGGGCGCTACCGGTGTCGTGGCCGGCGGCTGGCTCGGAACGCGAAAACTGCTCGAACGCCCGCCGCTCGCGAGCCTGCGGGCGCTCGGATGACGCTCCTCGCGCCCGTCGCCTTAATTTGCGCGGCAGCTGCATTCATCGTAACCCGCGTGTTCCCGGAGTCCTCCACGCATGCCTGAATACGTGTTGCCGGCCCTCGTCGGCGGATTGATCCTGATCGTCGTCTGGCTCGCGTTCCGGGTCCGGCGGCTGGAACAGGACCTGCCGGAGATTCTCGTCGGCGAAGTCGGCGATGCGCTCGCCGGCCAGCACCGGGCGATGCTCGGCGACCTGCACGACGGCCTCGCGCGCCAGGCGGACCGACTGTCCGAGCACGCGCGCGCCGATCGTGAGTTGCTGCAGCGCGGGCTTGCGAGCGCCTCCGGCCAGCTTGCGACGAGCATCGAGGCGATGACACGGAGCATGGACCGCCGGTTAGAGACCTTGTCCGGCCACGTCAGCGAGCGACTCGACGAAGGCTTTCGCAAGACCAACGAGACGTTCGCGAACGTGATGGCGCGGCTGGCGACGATCGACGAGGCGCAGAAGAAGATCGACGGCCTGACGACGAACGTCGTGAGCCTGCAGCAATTGCTCGGCGACAAGCGCGCGCGCGGCGCCTTCGGCGAGATCCAGCTCGAAGCGCTGGTGCGCAACATGCTGCCGCCCGAAGCTTATGAATTCCAATACACGCTGCCGAACAACGCGCGGGTCGACTGCATGCTGCGCCTGCCCGAACCGACCGGTCTCGTCGGCGTCGATTCGAAATTCCCGCTCGAGAACTACCATCGGATGTGCGGCGACGGGGTCCCGGAGGTCGAGCGCAAGCTCGCGCAAAGCGCATTCCGCGCCGACTTGAAGCGTCATGTCGACGCGATCGCGTCGAAGTACATCATTTCGGACGTCACGTCCGACGGCGCGGTGATGTTCGTGCCGGCGGAAGCGGTGTTCGCCGAAATCCACGCGTTCCATCCCGAGGTCGTCGCATACGCGCAGAGCCGCCGCGTGTGGATCGTGTCGCCGACGACGCTGATGGCGGTGCTCAATACCGCGCGAGCGGTGCTGAAAGACGTCGAGACGCGCAAGCAGGTCCACGTGATCAAGGACGCGCTTGGCAAGCTCGCGAAGGATTTCGCCCGCTTCGACGAGCGGATGAACGCGCTGGCCCGGCACATCGAGCAGGCGAGCAAGGACGTTCAGGACGTGCAGGTCAGTTCGCGCAAGATCAGCGCGCACTTCCAGAAGATCGAAGCGGCGCAACTCGATGAGCTGCCGGACGGAGGACCGCTGGACGAGGATCCGGAAATCCGTCGCGGGCGATTGGGCGTCGCGCGTTGATGAACCGGCGGATGCCTCGTGCGCCTGCTGTCCTGCCTCAACCGCCGATATACGACATCTCGATTTTCCGCAGGCCCGCCGTGTTCGCGGTGCGGATCTCGGAATAGCGATCTTCCCGACCTTTCCATACCGCCGCGATCGCGCGATCGAGGTCGACGTCGGAGGCGCCCGCCCGCAGCAGACCCCGGAGGTCGTGGCCGCTTTGCGCGAACAGGCAGGTGTAGAGCTTTCCTTCGGTGGACAGGCGGATCCGCGAGCAGGTCGAGCAGAAGGCCTGCGTGACCGACGAGATCACGCCGATCTCGCCGGCGCCGTCGCGGTAGCGCCAGCGCTCGGCCACTTCGCCGGTGTAGTTCGGATCGATCTGCTCGAGCGGGAAGATCGCGCCGACCCGCTCGATGATCTCGCGGGAAGGCACGACGGAGTCCATCTTCCAGCCGTTCGAGCTGCCGACGTCCATGAATTCGATGAAGCGCAGGATGTGTCCGCTGCCGCGGAAGTGGCGCGCCATGTCCACGACGCCCTGATCATTCACGCCCCGCTTGACGACCATATTGACTTTGATCGGCCCGAGCCCGGCGGCCTTGGCCGCGTCGATGCCCTCGAGGACCGCCGCGACCGGGAAGTCCGCGTCGTTCATCAGCCGGAAAGTCGCGTCGTCGATCGCGTCGAGGCTGATGGTGACCCGGTTCAATCCGGCATCCTTCAGCGTGCGCGCCATCTTCGGCAGCAATACGCCGTTGGTCGTAAGCGTCAGTTCGACCCCCGGGATCTGCGCAAGCTGTTCGATGAGGTTTTCGACGTGCTTGCGGAGTAGCGGCTCGCCCCCGGTGATGCGGATCTTGCGCACCCCCCGTTCGGCAAAACGGCGGGCGACACGCACGATCTCCTCGAACGAGAGCAATTCGTTTCGCGGAAGGAAAGCGTAGTCGCTGCCGAACACGGAACGCGGCATGCAATAGACGCAGCGGAAATTGCAGCGATCCGTAACGGATATACGCAGGTCATGAACGGCACGGCCGAGCCTGTCTCGTAGCTCGCCTGCCGTCTGCGTCTCATCCAGGACGCTTTCGGGCAGCGGATTCGAGAAGCTGGACTGGATCGGGATGATCTTCATGGGGCGGCTTCGCAGAATGGAGCAGGAGAATTGTCCTGCTCAAGGATTGCGCTTTCCTTGCTTTGGCGCAAGGCATCCGGGAAAGAGTTCGTCCCTAATCCGTGTCCCGAGACGTCGGACGGACCTGCAACCCAGCGTTGGTACGGTTTCAAGGCATCCATGCGCATTGTGTCACGGCGCGGCGGTTGTGGGGATGGCGACGGGCGGAGTTGTCGGATATAAGACGAAAGTATTAGTTCTGAACGGGCGGACAAGCGAGCCCGATGGAGTTGTCCCGATGACGGGAAGAGTGACCGAAACACCTACCGAAAAGCTGTACGAGCGTTTTCCCCACCTGCGCAAGATCGACCTCTTGTGGGGCAGTCCGGAGTGCCGGAAGTTCATCTTCCTGCTGATGACCGACACGCGCGGGGGAACCCGGCAGGGCTTTCCGAAGGAGCACGCGGGGACGATCATGGCGCTCCTGATGGAACACGATCGCCGGTTTCCGCAGTTCGAGCACGAGATCGGGCACCACGATCAACGCTGGGGGCACGACGTGGGTCAGCGCCGGGGCTTCCGCTAGCGGGCTTGCGGCCCCGGCGATTACAAGGCGATTATGACGGGGACTCTCGCGAGGGAGTCCCCGTTTCCTTTTCGGCAGGGGAATAACAACATGGCCGATCTCTCTTCCCTTCCGGTGGGTCGACTGCGCACCGGTTGCGAACCCGACGATTTCGCATTCGATACGACGGCGGAGCTGCTGGATCTGCCCGGCGGCCTCGGGCAGGCGCGGGCCGAGGAGGCGCTGCGCTTCGGCCTCGCGATGCGCCAGCCCGGCTACCACGTGTTCGTTCTCGGCGAACCCGGAACCGGCCGTCACGCCGGCGTCTTCCGCCTGGTTCGAGCGCTGGCCGCGCAAGGCGAGATTCCACCCGACCTATGTTACCTGCACAACTTCGACGAGCCGCTGCGGCCCCGGCTGCTGCGGTTGCCGGCCGGGCGGGGAGCGGCGCTGCGCGCGGACATGCAGACTTTCATCCGGGATCTCGGTCCGGCGATCGAGTCCGCGCTGGAAAGTGAAACCCACGGTGCGCGGGTCGATGCGTTGCAGGAGGGACACAAGGCCCGCGAGGAGGATGCGCTGCGGGAACTGGGGCAGGCATGCGCGAGCGAGGGCATCTCGCTCTTGCGGACGCCGGAGGGCTTCGTGTTCGCTCCGAAACGCGGCGACGACACGATGTCGCCGGAGGACTTCGAAACGTTGCCGCCTCCGGAGCGCGAGTTGATCGAGGGCAAAGTCGGCGCATGGAGCGACCGGCTGACGGCGCTGCTGGAGCAGTTTCCGGGATGGCGGACGGAGTTGCATGAAGCCGTGAAGCGCGCCGAGCGGGACGCGCTCGGGCCGGCCGTGTCGCACCTGATGCGCGGCTTGCGGGCGCGTTACGCCGATCTTGCGCCGGTCCTCGCGTTCTTCGACGCGATCACGCGGGAACTGCTCGAAAGCGGCGGCGAGTGGGGCGCGCCGGCCGAGGACGAGGAGGACACGGACGAGGACCCCGGAAAGCGTTTCCACAGGTACCAGGTCAAGGTGCTGGTCGACAATTCGGCGACGCGCGGCGCGCCGGTCGTCGGCGAAGACAACCCGACTTTCGGCAACCTGATCGGCCGCATCGAGCACATCGCACAGATGGGCACGCTCGTGACGCACTTCAACCTGATTCGTACCGGGGCGCTGCATCGCGCGAACGGCGGCTATCTCGTCGTCGACGTCGAGCGCCTGCTGACCCAGCCGTTCGCGTGGGAGGGGCTCAAACGCGCACTGCGCGCGCGGGAGATCCGGATCGAGCCGCCGGCGGAAGCGCAGGGCTGGACCAGCATCGCGACGCTCGAGCCGGAGCCGGTGCCGTGCGACCTGAAGGTCGTGCTGATCGGGGATCGCGAGATGTTCTACCTGCTGACCGAAGACGATCCGGACTTCCCGGAGTTGTTCAAGGTCGCGGCCGATTTCGACGACGATCTGCCGCGCAGCGGCGAAAACGTCGGCTACTACGTCCGCCTGCTCGCCACGCTCGCGCGCGGCGCGGGGCTGCTGCCGTTCGACCGCACCGGCGTCGCGCGTCTCGTCGAGCACGGCGCCCGTCTTGCCGAGGATGCCGGACGTTTGTCGCTGCGCACCCGCCTGCTCACCGATCTCATGCGCGAGGCGGATTACCACGCGCGCCAGGAGGAGGCGTCGGTGGTCATGCGCGACCACGTCGACAGGGCGACCGCGGCGCGCGTCCGTCGCTACGCGCGTTATTCGGAGAAAGTGCTGGAATCGATGGTCGACGGCACGACGCTAATTTCCAGCGTCGGCGAGCGCTGCGGTCAGATCAACGGGCTGGTGATCGTCGAGATCGCGGGTGAGCAGTTCGGGCACCCGGTGCGTATTACCGCGACCGTTCGGCTGGGTGAAGGCGACGTCGTCGATATCGAACGGGAGATCGAACTGGGCGGCGCGATCCATTCGAAGGGCGTCCTCATCCTCTCGGCCTTCCTTGCGTCACGCTACGCGCGGCACACGCCGCTGTCGCTTTCCGCAAGCCTCGTGTTCGAGCAGTCGTACGCGCCGGTCGAGGGCGACTCGGCTTCGCTTGCGGAAGTCTGCGCGTTGCTGTCGGCCCTCGCCCAGGTGCCGATCCGCCAGTCGTTGGCGGTGACCGGGTCGGTGAATCAGTTCGGCGAGGCCCAGGTCGTCGGGGGCGTCAACGAAAAGATCGAAGGCTTCTTCGATCTGTGTGCAGTGCGCGGTCTCACCGGCACGCAAGGGGTTGTTATCCCCGCCGCGAGCGTGCGCCACCTGATGCTGCGCCCCGACGTCGTCGAGGCCGCACGCTGCGGGCGCTTTCATGTCCATGCAGTCGAAACTGTCGACGAAGCGATGGCCGTCCTGACCGGCCTGCCGGCCGGCAAGCCCGACGCGAAGGGCGTGATACCGAAAGGCACGATCAACCAGCGCGTCGCCGCCGCGCTCGCGGCGATGACGGCCGCGCAGCATGCTTACAGCGAGGGGCGCGATAGTCGCAGGCATCGGCGGCAATCGGAACATTGAAGCCGCATTTCGACTGTATGCGGATTGGGTGCAATTTCCGAAACGGCCTGAACGATGGGCATCGGCGAGCTCGGTGCCTATTCAGCGATCTCGCGTAAATCCCGCGACGTTCGCGCAACTTTGCCAACAGCATCGGCGACGCAGAGCGGGAATCATCGAAAACGTACGGAGGTTCCGTGACGGAGACTGGCCCTCGAATACGGGAATCGATCGCGGAATTCACGCTGACGTGCGATTTGGCTCCCCGCCCTGGGCTCGAACCGTCGATACTGGCCTTTTCTTCGTGTTCGCGGCGCTCATCCCGCCGCCGTGGAATCTCCCGCCATGCTGACCGCCCGGGAAACCGCGTCACGCGTTGGCCGAGGCGTCTTCCCCGTCCAGGGAAAAGGGCGTTCTGGCAACGGAGTTACTTTGGGGGCAGGTTCGCCATCGGTTAGCGGCAGCGGCCCTGGTTTAGAGCGTCCAGTCCGCCGCCGACTCATCCGCCCATGGGCAGCACCAGGTCTAGAAAAAAGAACAGCCGGAACGCTGGCGAGCCCGGGCTGAAATCCACACAAAGGAGGAGGGGCGGAGGCGACAACTGCACCCTTACCATGGAAAGGGTGCATTGCAACATTGGGGCCACGAATGTTTCTAGGGCCCGAAGTTCTCTGCGAGCTTCACGGATACCGTCCAACGCTGAGGATCAAACCGTCCGACGGGTGGTCAAAGCTGGCAAAGACGCCGCCCCACGCCAGTGAGAGAAAGGGCGCAGGGGTTACGGAGTAAGGAAGCGGGTGCAACCGGTGTGAAATGCTCGGTTCGAATCTGTGCGACGGTAGTAGGTCGGCGACTGTCGTTGATGCCATTTGACGGGATTGCGACCTTCAATTTACCTTCCCTGGCCGTCGCCGTAACGTTGGCGTTGACAGGATGCGTCACTCCCTATCGCGCTGCCGACCTAACTCCGCCGGTTCATATTCAAATCTCGGAGGATACTTGGTGGCAGGTCGATAGCGACATAACCGCTGCGTCGCTAGCCGTGAAGGGACTTGCCAAGAACAACGCGCGCAGTTCCATGGAGAGATGGAGGGATCGCGTCTCCCAGCGCACCGAAGCAGACTTCATTCCGTGGTTCACTGGCTACTGGACCCAGCAATGGCTGGCTATCAAGTTGGCATGGTACGAGTTGAGTGCGGGGGAAGAGGCGGATTCGTCCGTAAAACGACTGGCCACGTATCTGCAGGGGCAATACAACGATCGAGTTTTGAATCCCGTCGCCAAGGAGATTGATCCCGAGGCGGTTAGGGGGCAAGCAACGCAGCTCTACGCCCAGTTCCTCGGCGAGCAACTTCAGGGAATCCCGCAGCGCTACGGTATACCTCAAGCTCAGTTTGACCAGCGGCTCAAGGAAATTCCCGCAATTGCGCTGGCGCCTCCGCCCGCCCACAGCGCTTCGCTCTACCAGGTTGTCCACGCCGACCCGATCGCCAGGCTTCCGGCCTATGTGGCTCTGGTCGCTCAGATCCGAAAGAAAGCTGGTGATGCAGGAGCCGGGCCAACGGACTCCAGGTTATCGCCAGTGGCGAACCGGGTCAGCGGACAACTGGCGGACAAGCTTGCGACCAGTGGTGGCGCAAGTGCTGTCGGGGCCCCTTTCGGTCGCGTTGGAAGCATGCTGATCTCGCTGGGGGCGGCTGCCTTTGGAGCTATTGCCCATGAGAACCAACGGCCGGAAATGGAAGCGCAACTTCGGGTGAACTTGAACGGCGCGCTGGACGACATGTGGCTTGGTCTGATGGAGGATCGCGCTACAGGCGTGATGGCAGAGGTCTATTACATATCTGACCGGATCGAGGAAAGTCTCCGCAAAACCGTCCCTTATCCGGTGAAATTAGAACCAGTACCGCAAGAGGAAGTCCCCCTCTCTGGCAAGTGACCACTGCGGGACCGACAGAGCGGCGGCGAGCTTCCTTGTCGTTCTCGAGATTCGACCGCATCCCCAGAGAAGGTCAGGATTGATCGCTCAGGTCCCACAGTTGTCAGGCGACAGCGTAAATTGACCCCCTGACGACACGAAGAACTGACCCCCTTGTTCGCAAGGAGGCAAAGTTGGAAGCAGGAGGTGTGGTGGTGAATCCTGTGCGCCCTTTTGGTCACGGGGCACGGGAGATGTTGGAGCCGGAGGCGGACACGACGATTGTTCGTCTGGGCAAGTTGGGGTGCGGGTCGAAGCGCATCGCAAGGAGCTGGGTGTCGCGCGCAACACGGTGCGGCGGTATCTGGCGGCCGGCGGGTGAGTACCGTATCGACAGCCGGAGCGCGCGGGCGCGCTCCGCGTGCAGTTAAATAGCTGATTCGAGGCGTTCTGCCGGCACTGGGACGTTCAGGCACGGGCCTGCGCGCCGTTTCGCGCCCGGACCAAGGGTAAGACCGAGAACGGAGTGGGCTACGTTCGCGTGGGTGAGGAAGCGATGGATCCGGCGATCGCTGCTGTCGGTCTGAACCGCGCGCTGGAGTTGCTTTGGCTCCCCGACCTGGGCTCGAACCAGGGACACACGGATTAACAGTCCGTTGCTCTACCGACTGAGCTATCGGGGATCAGTATGCGCCCGGGAAACGCTTCGCCCGAGCCGAAATTGGCTCCCCGACCTGGGCTCGAACCAGGGACACACGGATTAACAGTCCGTTGCTCTACCGACTGAGCTATCGGGGAATTGAGCCGCGCAGTATAGGCACCGCGCGGGTGTTCGTCAATATTTACCTAACGTAATTCTCAGCCTTTCACGACTGACGCGATCGCCTTCGCGACGTAGCCGATGTTGCGCGAGTTCAGCGCAGCGAGGCAGATGCGCCCGGTCGAAACGGCATAGATGCCGAATTCGGTGCGAAGTTGCTCGACCTGCGCCGCGGACAGCCCGGTGTACGAGAACATGCCGCGCTGCTGGATGACGAACGAGAAATCCTGTGCGACGCCGGCGGCCTTCAGGTTGTCCACGAGTCCGACACGCATCGCGCGGATGCGGTCGCGCATGCCGGCGAGCTCGTCTTCCCACATCTGGCGCAGTTCCGGCGAGTTCAGGGCGGCAGCAACGACCGCACCGCCGTGCGTCGGCGGGTTGGAGTAGTTCGTCCGGATCACGCGCTTGACCTGCGACAGCACGCGCGCGCTTTCGTCCTTGCTCCCGGTCACGATCGACAGCGCGCCGACGCGTTCGCCGTAGAGCGAGAACGACTTCGAGAACGAGCTCGAGACGAAGAACTGGAGGCCGCTGGCGCTGAAGAGCCGAACGGCGATGGCATCCGGCTCGATGCCGTCGGCAAAGCCCTGGTAGGCCATGTCGAGGAAGGGCACGAGGTTGCGCGCACGGCAGGTTTCGACGACTTCTCCCCACTGCGCTTCAGTCAGGTCCGCGCCGGTCGGATTGTGGCAGCAGGCGTGGAGCACGATGACCGAGCCGGCGGCGAGGCTCTCCAGTTTGGCCTTCATCCCGGCGAAATTCACGCCGCGGGTCTCGGGCTCGTAGTACGGATAGACGTCGACCGGGAAGCCCGCCGACTCGAAGATCGCGCGGTGATTTTCCCAGCTCGGGTCGGAGATATAGACGGTCGCGCCCGGGTTCAGGCGCTTCAGGTAGTCGCCCCCGACCTTGAGCGCACCGGTGCCGCCGAGGGCCTGGACGGTGACGACTTGCCCGTTCGCGATTAGCGCCGAATCCTTGCCGAACAACAGGTTCTGCACGGCGTTGTTGTACGCGGGCGCCCCTTCGATCGGCTGGTAGCCGCGCGGCGGCATCGCTTCGAGCCGTGCCTTTTCGGCGGCGCGGACGGCGGCGAGCAGCGGGATCTTGCCGTTGTCGTCGTAATAGACGCCGACGCCGAGGTTGACCTTTTCGGTCCGCCCATCGGCGTTGAAGGCCTCGTTCAGGCCGAGAATCGGGTCACGGGGCGCCATATCGACGGCGGCGAAGATCGAAGCGGGCATGGACAACTCCAGGTTGGGCGGGGTGCGCGGCCCGGTCCGGAACATCGCTTCGAGGTTCGGGTGCCTGCTGCCGTGCCTTGAGCCGCGTTTTGCGAAATAATGAGCGTCCTGCCGCGTCTCCCTTCTCGGTGCGACGGTCGGGCAGGCGCCTGAAACAGCCGGAAATTTTAGCATGACGAGTTCGACCGACAGCGTTCCGGTGATCACTTTCGAAGGCAGTCCATTCCGTCTTCATCAGCCGTTCGCGCCCGCGGGCGACCAGCCGGCGGCGATCGAGCTGCTCACCGAAGGGATCGCGGACGGCCTGTTGTTCCAGACGCTGCTCGGCGTCACGGGGTCGGGCAAGACCTACACGATGGCGAACGTCATCGCCCGCTGCGGAAGGCCGGCGCTCGTCCTCGCGCCGAACAAGACGCTGGCCGCGCAGCTTTATGCCGAGTTTCGCGAGTTCTTCCCGCAGAATGCCGTCGAGTATTTCGTTTCGTACTACGACTATTACCAGCCCGAAGCCTATGTGCCGTCGCGCGATCTTTTCATCGAGAAGGATTCGAGCATCAACGAGCATATCGAGCAGATGCGGCTGTCGGCGACGAAGAGCCTGATGGAGCGGCGCGACGTCGTCATCGTCGCGACGGTCTCCTGTATCTACGGGATCGGCGATCCGGTCGATTACCACGCGATGATCCTGCATCTGCGCGAAGGGGAGCGCATCGGCCATCGCGACCTCGTCCAGCGGCTCGTCGCGATGCAATATACGCGCTCCGACATCGACTTCCGTCGCGGCACCTTCAGGGTGCGCGGTGACGTGATCGACGTGTTTCCGGCGGAAAACGCCGAGCTTGCCGTTCGCATCGAACTGTTCGACGACGAAGTCGAACATCTGACGCTGTTCGACCCTCTGACCGGCCACCTGAAGCAGAAACTCGTCCGCTTCACCGTCTATCCGTCGAGCCACTACGTGACGCCGCGGGCGACGGTGTTGAAGGCGATCGAGGCGATCAAGGACGAACTGCGCGACCGTGCGTTGTTTTTTCAGGCGTCGGGAAAGCTCGTCGAGGCACAGCGGATCGAGCAGCGGACGCGCTTCGACCTCGAAATGCTCAATGAGATGGGGTTTTGCAAGGGTATCGAGAACTACTCGCGCCACTTGTCTGGACGGGGCCCCGGCGAGCCGCCGCCGACGCTGATCGACTACCTGCCGCGCGATGCGCTGATGTTCGTCGATGAGTCGCACGTGTCGATTCCGCAAGTCGGCGGCATGTTCAAGGGCGACCGCTCCCGCAAGGAGAACCTCGTCGGCTATGGCTTCCGCCTGCCGTCCGCGCTCGATAACCGTCCGTTGAAGTTCGAGGAATTCGAGCGCCTCATGCCGCAGACGGTGTTCGTTTCCGCAACGCCGGCCACCTATGAAGCCGAGCATCAGGGGCAAGTGGTCGAGCAGGTCGTCCGGCCGACCGGGTTGATCGACCCCGCGGTGGAAGTGCGGCCCGCGACGACCCAGGTCGACGATCTCCTGTCGGAAGCGAAACGCCGGATCGCCGCCGGCGAGCGCGTGCTCGTGACGACGCTGACGAAGCGCATGGCCGAGGATCTGACGGACTACCTCGCGGACAACGGCATCCGCGTGCGTTACCTGCATTCCGACATCGACACCGTCGAGCGCGTCGAAATCATCCGCGACCTGCGTCTCGGCGAGTTCGACGTCCTGGTCGGCATCAACTTGTTGCGCGAAGGCCTGGATATTCCCGAAGTGTCGCTCGTCGCGATCCTCGATGCGGACAAGGAGGGCTTCCTCCGCTCGGAGCGTTCGCTGATCCAGACGATCGGGCGCGCCGCGCGCCACGTCCATGGGCGCGCGATCCTGTATGCAGACGTGATCACGCGTTCGATGCATGCGGCGATCGGCGAGACCGAGCGGCGCCGGGCGAAGCAGATCGCATTCAACGAAGCGAACGGCATCGTGCCCAGGACGGTGTCGAAACGGATCAAGGACATCATCGACGGCGTGTACGCGGGCGGGGGTGACGAGCGCCGGGCCGCGACCGTGGCCGAGCGGTCGGCCGAGTATTTTTCGATGGGCGAGAAGGCTTTGGCGAAATCGATCAAGAAGCTCGAGAAGGAAATGCAGGAGCATGCCCGCAACCTCGAGTTCGAGAAGGCCGCGGCGGCGCGGGACGAGCTCTTCAGGCTCCGCCAGCGGGCTTTCGGCGCCGACCAGCATGGCACGTCTTAGGGAGGGGAGATTGACGAAAATCCTGTTCGTCTGCACCGAGAACATCTGCCGTTCGCCGACCGCGGAGGCGGTCGCGCGACACGCGATCGTCAAGGCGGGGCTCGGAGCGGTGATCACCGTCGACTCGGCGGGCACGCATGGCGGCCACGCGGGAGAGCCGCCGGACCCGCGCGCGCAGAAAATCGCGGGGAAAAGGGGCTACGCCTTGTCGTCGTTGCGCGCGCGGAAGCTCGAAGCAGCCGACTTCCAGGAGTTCGACCTTCTGCTCGCGATGGATCGCGAACACCTCGAAAGCATGCGCCGCGCTTGTCCGGAGGTCTATCGGCCGAAGCTGCAGATGTTCATGCACTACGCGCGGAATCATGACCGCGAAGACGTGCCGGATCCGTATTTCGGTGGCGACAAGGGATTCGAAGCCGTGCTGGATTATTGCGAAGACGGCGTGCAGGGATTGCTCGAGGAGTTGATCGCGCGCTGAGATTCGTGCCGCCGGGCGGACCGGCAAGCGGAGCGGTCGCCTTTACGGCTGCAGGGCGAACAAAAAAAGGGGCGGCCCGGAAGGACGCCCCTTTTTGCCGTTCGCAGTGCGTTGTTACTTGTGCGTTTCTACCTGCTGCAGCGGTTCATCGACGACGACCGGAGCGGGCCGCGGGCGGCGCCCGAGCGGCTGCACCGGCGCTTCCGCTGCGAGCGGAACCGCTTGAGCCTTCTCGCGGCTCGTTTCGATCATCACCAGCCCGCTTTCTGCGAGCGTCCCGCCCAGATCGATCGGAGCGGAAGGCGAACGCGCCGCTGCGCTTTCCGCGACCGCGTCTACAGTCGCGCCCTCGGTAACCGCGGCCGGTTCCGCTTGCGCGGCGCCGACTGCGGGCATGGCAGGCAGCGCCGTTCCCGCCTCGACGACCGTGGTCGCTGCCGCCGTCCGCACTTCCGGCTCTGCAGCCGCCGCGGCGACCGCTACCGACGGTTCGGCTTCCGCTTCGGCGACTTCCGGCTGAACCGGCCCGGCTTCATCCACAGCCGCCGATTCAAGCGCTTGCGCAGCGGTAGCGCCGACGGACACGATCGCCTCGCTGTTTTCGCTCATCGCGAGTTCCGGCCGGGCCGCTGAAGACGACACGGGCGCGGCCAGCGGCGCGGCGGATTCTTCCCGCTGCGCGATGACCGGCAACGGCGCTTCTTCCGCCTCGACGACGGCTGGTTCGGCGGCTCCAGCAACGACCGGAAGCGGCGCCGCCTCCGTTGCCGCAACGGCTTCGACCGCAGCGGCCGGGGTTACGGCTTCGGTTGCGACGGCTTCCCGCGGCGCTTCGCCCTCCTCGGCAACCGGCGCTTCGGCGAGCGCCGATTCGTCGCCCGACACCGCCACGGCCTGGACCTGCTCCTCGCCGCCGCGACGGTCACGACGACCGCGGCTGCGACGCCGCCGCTTCTCGGGGGCGCCTTCCTCGCCGCCGGCGACAACCGGCGCCTCGACGGCGCCCGCCGGGACTGCGAGGGCCACTTCGGCCGCCTGCGACTCGGTCACGTTCTCGATCGTCTCGGCGGGCTTCGGCTGATTGCGCGGGCCGCGTCCCTGGCGGGTACGGCCGCCGTTGTCGGCGCGTTCCTGGCGAGGCTGTTTTTCGCGTTCGACCGCTTCGGGGCGCTCGATGCGCTCCAGGCGTTCCGGACGTTCTGCGCGTTCCGGACGACCTGCGGACCGCAGCGGCTGGAGGGTCGGGGCGCTGTCTTCGCGTTCGGAGCGCTGACCTTCGCGACGATTACGATTCGCGCCCCGGCGATTGTCTCCCCGCTCGGTACGGGGACGGCTTTCGCGTTTCGGCGCGGTTTCGGCGGCCGGCTGCGGGGCCGGCGCCGGTTTGCCGGCGCGCAGCCAGCCGAAGAGGCGCTCGAAGAGACCGGGCTGCGGCGCCGGGGCGACCGGCTCGGGCTCGCGGACAGGGGCGGGCTGCGCCGGCGCGATGCCCTTGACGACGGCTTCGGCGCGGGCAGGGCGGCTTTCGCCATCCTTCGACGGCAGGCGCAGATCCACCTCGGCCGGCTTTCCGACCATCTGATAGCTCGCGAGCGTCGTCTCTTCCTGGTTCAGCTGGTCGTGACGCAGCCGGATGATTTCGTGATGAGGGGTCTCGAGGTGACGGTTCGGAATGATGATCAGCTGGATCTTGTGCCGAACCTCGATATGCGCGATGTCGACCCGCTTCTCGTTGAGCAGGAAGGTCGCGACATCGACCGGCACCTGCAGATGCACCGCGCCGGTGTTCTCCTTCATCGCTTCCTCCTCGAGGATGCGCAGGATGTGCAGCGCCGACGACTCGGTGCTGCGGATGTGGCCGGTGCCATTGCAGCGCGGGCAGGGGATATAGCTCGTCTCGGCGAGCGCCGGGCGCAGACGCTGGCGCGACAGTTCGAGCAGGCCGAAGCGGCTGATCTTGCCGGTCTGCACCCGCGCGCGGTCATGGCGAAGCGCGTCGCGCAGTACGCCCTCGACCTCGCGCTGGTTCTTCTGCGACTCCATGTCGATGAAGTCGATGACGATGAGGCCCCCGAGGTCACGCAGGCGCAGCTGGCGTGCGATCTCCTCGGCCGCTTCGAGGTTCGTGCGGAACGCCGTCTCCTCGATATCGGCGCCGCGCGTCGAGCGTCCCGAGTTCACGTCGATCGACACCAGCGCTTCGGTATGGTCGATCACCACCGCGCCGCCGCTCGGCAGGCCGACCTGCCGCGAGTACGCGGATTCGATCTGGTGCTCGATCTGGAAGCGCGAGAACAGCGGTACATCGTCGCTGTAGCGCTTGACGCGGTTGACGTTCGACGGCATCACGTGGGCCATGAACTGCCGCGCCTGTTCGAACACGTCGTCCGTGTCGATCAGGATCTCGCCGATGTCGGGCTGGAAATAGTCGCGGATCGCGCGGATCACGAGGCTGCCTTCCTGGTAGATCAGGAACGCGCCGGACTGCGACTGCGCGGCGCCGTCGATCGCGCGCCACAACTGCAGCAGGTAGTTCAGGTCCCACTGGAGTTCTTCGGCGCTGCGACCGATCGCGGCCGTGCGCGCGATCAGGCTCATGCCCGACGGTACGTCGAGCTGATCCATGACTTCGCGCAGCTCGCTGCGCTCGTCACCTTCGACCCGCCGCGACACGCCGCCGCCGCGAGGATTGTTCGGCATCAGCACGAGGTAGCGGCCGGCGAGCGAGACGTAGGTCGTCAGCGCCGCGCCCTTGTTGCCGCGCTCGTCCTTTTCGACCTGGACGATGAGTTCTTGGCCTTCCTTCAGGACGTCCTGAATGCGGGCCTTGCCGCCTTCGGAGCCGGCGGAGAAGTACGAGCGGGAGATTTCCTTGAACGGAAGAAAACCGTGCCGGTCGGCGCCGTAATCGACGAACGCCGCTTCCAGACTCGGCTCGATGCGGGTGATGACCGCCTTGTAGATGTTGCTCTTGCGTTGTTCCTTGGCGGCCGATTCGATGTCGAGGTCGATCAGTTTCTGACCGTCTACGATCGCGACGCGCAATTCCTCGGCCTGCGTCGCGTTGAAAAGCATGCGCTTCATATGTTTCGTTCTCCCGTGCGAAACCCACGGGCAGGACGAACGGCGCGCACCATCGCGCTTGCTACGTGATCAGGAGCGGGTAGTTAGGGCTACTTTTTTCCGGTCGGTAATCGGCGTTGATGGGACGGCTGGTCGAATTTCATGTATTCCCGCGAACGGCCGGAACACTTGATCCTGCGGGTGAGCTACGCATCCACGTTCAATCAATTGGATCGAAGTTTGTCGATTGCGTTACCATCAGTGCCTTTTTCGGCAACGACGATACGTTTTTGGTCTTCCGGGAGCTCGCTTTTGGGCTCGTTGTCGTCCGCTCGTCTCCGCTTCTGTGCGCGAGGAGCGCCGACCGCAACCGGGACCGGGCGTAAGTATATTTCAGGATGATGGCGCAAGGCAAAGCGATTGCAGTAAGGCGCGAACGGGTCGACGAATCCGTTTCGGGGCAGCGCATCGACAACTACCTGTTGAGAATCTGCAAGGGTGTGCCGAAGAGCCACGTGTATCGCATCCTGCGCAGCGGCGAGGTGCGCGTGAACGGCGGTCGGGTGGGGCCCACTTATCGCCTTGCGGAGGGCGACGAGGTCCGCATCCCTCCGGTCCGGCTCGCCGAGCCGGTCGCGAGCGGGCCGACCCCCGCCGGCAAGCCGCTTCCGGTGATCTACGAGGATGACGCGCTGATCGTCGTCGACAAGCCGTCGGGCAAGGCGGTGCACGGGGGGAGCGGCGTCAGCTACGGCGTGATCGAGCAGCTGCGCAGCCAGCGCCCGGAAGCCCGGATGCTCGAACTGGCACACCGGATCGACCGTGAGACCTCCGGCCTGCTCATCATCGCGAAGCGGCGCCCGGCGCTCACCGCGCTTCACGACATGATGCGCGAAGGACGCGTGCAAAAGCGCTATCTGACGCTCGTCGCGGGTCGCTGGCCGAACCCGCTGCAGCACATCAAGGAGCCGTTGTTCAAATATCTGACGCCCGAGGGCGAGCGGCGGGTGCGGGTCAGCAGCGACGGGAAGGCGTCTCACAGCATCGTGCGCCTCGTGCGCCGCTGGGCGCGCTTCAGCCTGCTCGAGGTCGAACTGATGACCGGACGTACGCATCAAATCCGCGTGCATCTCGCGCATGTCGGGTTTCCGTTATGTGGCGATGACAAATACGGGGATTTCGCGCTGAACAAGGCGCTCGAAGCCGAAGGGCTGAAGCGCATGTTCCTTCACGCGGCGCAACTCGGCTTCGTCCATCCGTTGAGCGGCGAGCGGATCGCTTTGCAGTCCGAACTGCCCGACGAACTCCGTGTGTTTCTCGATCACCTGGACCGGACCGAACCGCAGAAACATGGCTGACCGATACGAACTCATCGTCTTCGACTGGGACGGGACGCTGATGGATTCCGCGGCGGCGATCGTCGCCGCGATTCTCGGTGCCTGCCGTGACCTGAACCTGCCCGAGCCGTCGGAGGAAAGGGCGCGACACGTCATCGGCCTCGGGCTGTCGGACGCGCTGCATTACGCCGTTCCGGAACTCGCGGTCGCCGATTACCCGCGGATGGCCGAGCGCTACCGGCATCATTACCTCGCGAAGGACCGCGAGCTGACGCTGTTCCCCGGCGCGTTCGAGATGGTCGCCGAACTGTCGGGCGCGGGACGCCTGCTCGCGGTTGCGACCGGGAAAAGCAGTCTCGGACTCAAGCGGGCGCTCGAGCACAGCAAGCTGGGAGATTTCTTTCACACGACGCGCTGTGCGGATCAATGCTTCTCCAAGCCGCATCCGGCGATGCTCGAAGAAATCATGGACGAACTCGGCGTTGGCCGCGAGCGTACTCTGATGGTCGGCGATACCACGCACGACCTGCAGATGGCCCGCAACGCGGGAGTGCGCGGGCTCGGGGTCGCGTTCGGCGCACACCAGCGGTCGAGCCTCGAGCAGGAGTCGCCGCTGGCGGTAGTGGAGACGCCCGGGGAATTGGCAGCGTGGCTGCGCGCGAACGCTTGATCTGTGCGTCGTCGCAGCTCGCGGACGGCGGCGAGGGCCTGCGGTTCGACGTCGATTTGCCGAGCGGGCGCGCGCCGGCCTTCGCGGTGCGCTACGCCGGTACGGTCAGGGTGTTTCTCAATCGATGCGCGCACGTTCCGATCGAGCTCGACTGGCAGCACGGGCGCTTTTTCGATGCCCGCGGGCTTTATCTCGTCTGTTCGATGCATGGGGCGCACTATGAGCCGGACACCGGGCGATGCGTCATGGGGCCGTGCAGGGGACGGAGTCTGACTCCCGTTCCGGTGATCGAGCGCGACGGCAATATTTACGTTACGGAACAGGAAAATGGACAGCGAAAAGCGTGAAGGCGACTGGGAGCGGAAGGTGCTGGAGCGGCTGGCATCCGAAGGGCTCGTCGAGCAAAGGCGTCGCCGGCGCTGGGGGATTTTCTTCAAGCTGCTCGGTTTCGCATACCTGACCGCGATCATCTACCTGCTGGGGGATTGGGGCGATACGGCAGACCAACTCGCCGACCGCGAGGGATACACGGCAATGGTGTCCATCCACGGGGTGATCGATTCGGGTAGCGAGGCGAGCGCCGAACAGGTGATCGCCTCGCTCCAGGACGCCTTTGCCGACACTGCGGTCCGCGGGGTCGTGCTGCGGGTCAACAGTCCGGGCGGCAGTCCGGTGCAGGCGGGAATGATCAACGATGAGGTGGCGCGCCTGCGAAGCACCCGGCCGGACCTGAAGATCGTCGCCGTCATCGAGGACGTCTGTGCATCGGGCGGCTACTACGTCGCGGTCGCGGCCGACAGCATTTACGTCGACAAGGCGAGTCTCGTCGGGTCGATCGGGGTGCTGATGGACAGCTTCGGGTTCGTCGGGGCGATGGACAAGCTCGGGGTCGAGCGGCGACTGCTGTCGGCCGGCGAGAGCAAGGGTTTCCTCGATCCGTTCTCGCCGCAGCGCCCGGACCACCTCGCCCATGCGCACGGCTTGCTCGACGACATCCACAAGCAGTTCATCGAGGTCGTGCGAAAGGGCCGCGGCGACCGGCTGAAGGAAGTGCCGGAGATGTTCTCCGGGCTGGTGTGGACCGGCGCACGCAGCGTCGAGCTGGGTCTTGCGGACGGCTTCGGCACGGTGGAATCGGTCGCGCGCAACGTCTTCCAGGCGGAGGAAGTGCGGGACTTCACGCAGAAGCGCAATTTCGCCGAGCGCTTCGCTCAGCGCTTTGGTGCCGACGTTGCGGAGAACATGATGGGGGCGCTCGGGCGCCTCAGCCTGCGCTGATCGGCCTCCGCTTTCAGCGTGCGAGGATCAGAAAGAGGGCAGGGCGCCGTGCGAGATCCGGTCGAGCCGATCGGCGCCACTCGGCCACCGTGCGGGACTGGATCCATTCCTCGTCGGTCGTCAGGTTCCGGGCAACGCACAGACGTGTGGCGGGCTGGCAGGTGGCGAGCAACGCGTCGTAAAGACGCTCGTTCCGGTACGGCGTTTCGATGAAAATTTGTGTCCGCCGGAGCCGGCGCGACTCGTCCTCGAGTTGGCGGATGCGCGAATCGCGTTCCGCGTCGGCGACCGGGAGATAGCCGTTGAACGCGAAGCTCTGGCCGTTCAGGCCGGAGGCCATCAGCGCGAGCAGAATCGACGACGGTCCCACGAGGGGGCGGACCGGTATTTCCAGTGCATGGGCGCGCGCGACGAGCGCCGCGCCAGGATCGGCAACAGCCGGGCATCCGGCTTCCGACATCAAGCCCAAGGCGAGGCCGGCGAGAGCGGGTTCGAGCAGCGCACCGAGCTCGGCGTCGGTGCCCTGCTCGGGCAGGACTCGAATGTCGAGTTCGCGCAGCGGGCACGGATGATCGAGCCGCTTGAGCTCGGCTCGTGCCGTCTTGGCATTCTCGACGACGAAATGCCGAATGCCGGAAGCGAGGCTTCGGGCGTCGGCAGGAAGAAATCGAGTCCACGGCGTGTCGCCCAGGCTGACCGGGACGAGAAACAACGTTCCATGGGCGGTGTTCACGGCAGGACCACGCCTTCGGCGCGAAGCATCCCCGACAGCGCAATCAGCGGCAAGCCGACGAGAGCGGTCGGGTCGTCCCCGGAGAGCGAATCGAGAAGTGTGATTCCGAGCGCCTCGGACTTCGCGCTGCCCGCGCAATCGAGGGGGCGTTCCTTTTCGACGTAGCGGACGATCTCGTCGTCCGAAAGCACGCGGAATTGCACGCGGGTCGGGACGGCTTCGGTTCGGATCTCCCCGGTTCGCGTATTCAGCAGCGCCAGCGCGGTGTGAAACACAACCGTCTTGCCGCTCATCCGCCGCAACTGGTCGATTGCGCGCTCCACCGTGCCCGGCTTGCCGAAGGTTTCGCTGCCGATATGTGCGACCTGATCGCTGCCGATCACCAGCGCGTCTCGCACGCGTCCCACCGCGCGGGCCTTCTCCATCGCCAGTCGCTCCGCGGTGGCCGGCGGCAGCTCATCGGGCAGCGGCGTCTCGTCGACCTCGGGACGGGCGACCTCGAACGGGAGTTGCAGGCGTTCGAGCAGCATGCGGCGATAGGCGGAGGTTGAAGCGAGGATGATTTTCATCGGCGTCGGTCCAGGAAGGTCGAGGACGTGTGCGGGCGGCGGAAGGAATTCGGCGTGCGGCCGGGTTTTGACAGGGTAAGCCAAAAATAATATCATGCGCCCCTTATGCCACGACGAAGCGTCATTCCGGATCCCTTCAGGTTCGCCGCCGAAGGCGCCAGCGTTTCAGGGACGGTCGCGCTGAAGGATTTGGGTCGGCTGTCCGATGTGCTTGTCGATACATCGGGCGAGATCGCCTATAGCCTGGTCGGCGAG
The DNA here is from genome assembly GCF_036675785.1 of Aromatoleum sp. Lineage (NCBI taxonomy): Bacteria > Pseudomonadati > Pseudomonadota > Betaproteobacteria > Rhodocyclales > Rhodocyclaceae > Aromatoleum > Aromatoleum sp. Next base: position 95,153 of record NZ_JAKFEF010000025.1, on the reverse strand, counting down.
TTCGGGCTGGATCGGAAAGCGCGGCTGCGTTTGACGGCGGCCGGGGTGTTCCCGATGCGGTGTCAGCGCTGTCTCGGGCGGATGGAGTGGCCGCTGGATATCGACGTGGTGCTCGAACTCGTCAGGCCGGGGCAATCGATCCCGGAGGATGAGCTCGAGAACGATGAATTCGACGCGATCGAGGGGGCGCCCGATTTGGATGTGCTGGCCTTGGTCGAGGATGAAATCGTGCTTGCGGTGCCGATTGCTCCGAGGCATGAAAGTTGTGATGCGCCGCGCCCCGTGAAGGGGGGTGAAAAGGAATCGCCTTTTGCTTCGCTCGTCAAGCTTCGCAAGAACGACGGCGCGGAATAGGCGCGATATTTGTATTAGGAGTGTTTCATGGCCGTTCAGCAGAACAAAAAATCCCCCTCGAAGCGCGGCATGCATCGCGCGCACGATTTCCTGACCGATCCTTCCCTGGCGGTCGAGCCGACCACTGGCGAGGTGCATCTGCGTCACCACATCAGCCCGAGCGGTGTGTACCGCGGCAAGAAGGTCGTCAAGACCAAGGGCGAGTAACTCCGGTTACCGGAAACGGCGCGGCGCTTCGTGCGACTGCGCCGTTTTTTCATCTCGAATTCTTCTCCGAGCCACGCGGAAAACCGATGGGTGTCACCGTTGCCATCGACTGTATGGGTGGCGATCACGGGCCGTCAGTGACGGTGCCGGCTGCACACGCCTTCCTTCGTAGTCATCCCGAAGCCCGAGTCATCCTGGTTGGACGACAGGAGGCGCTCGACCAGGCGTCGCAGGCGATCGGGGCTGCCTTCGGCGAGCGAGTGTCGCTCCAGGCGGCATCCGAAGTCGTGATGATGGACGATCCCCCTGCGATCGCGATGCGGACGAAGAAGGATTCGTCGATGCGCGTCGCGGTCGATCTCGTGAAGTCTGGGCGCGCACAGGCGGCGGTCTCAGCCGGTAACACCGGTGCGTTGATGGCCATTTCGCGTTTCGTCCTGAAAACCCTCCCGGGAATCGATCGGCCGGCAATCGCATCGGTCCTGCCGACGCGCACAGGGCAGACCTACGTGCTCGACCTCGGCGCAAACGTCGACTGCCTGCCTGAACATCTGCTCCAGTTCGGGGTCATGGGGGCAATGCTGGTTTCGGCCGTCGAACATGTCGACCGGCCGACGGTCGGTCTCCTCAATATCGGCGAAGAGGCGATCAAGGGAAACGACGCCGTCAAGCGCGCTGCCGAGTTGCTGAAAACGAGCGGGCTCAACTTCTACGGCAACGTCGAAGGTGACGACATTTACAAGGGCACGACCGACGTCGTTGTCTGCGACGGCTTCGTCGGCAACGTCGCGCTGAAGACGTCCGAAGGGCTCGCCCAGATGCTGGCGACCTTCCTTCGGGAGGAGTTCAGTCGCGGCCTTCTGAGTAAGGCAATGGCGATCGTCGCGATGCCGGCGCTCAAACGGTTCAAGCGTCGCGTGGATCACCGTCGATACAACGGCGCGGCATTGCTCGGATTGCGCGGGGTGGTCGTGAAGAGCCACGGTTCGGCCGACGTATTCGCGTTCGAGCAGGCCATACATCGTGCGGCCGAAGCAGCGTCGAACCGCCTGATTGAACGTATTTCCGAACGGATGACGGCTATGGGAGTGGCAGCATGATTTATGCGCGGATCGCGGGCACGGGCAGTTTCCTGCCGGGCGGCGCCGTCACGAACGACGATCTTGTCGCGCGAGGCATCGACACTTCGGACCAGTGGATCGTCGAACGTACCGGGATTCGCAGCCGTCACCTGGCGCCGCCCGAGCTCGTGACCAGCGACCTCGCGAAAATCGCCAGCGAACGCGCGCTCGAGGCCGCCGGCGTCGAACCGCACGATATCGATTTGATCATCGTCGCGACTTCGACGCCCGACTGCATTTTCCCGAGCACGGCGGCGCTTCTCCAGTCCAAGCTCGGCATCCGCAACGGCTCGGCGGCATTCGACGTCCAGGCAGTATGCAGCGGCTTCGTTTATGGGTTGAGCGTCGCGGAGAAATTCATCCGTTCCGGCAGCCACAAGCGTGCGCTCGTTGTCGGTGCTGAAGTCTTTTCGCGCATCCTGGACTGGTCGGACCGCGGCACCTGCGTGCTGTTCGGCGACGGCGCGGGTGCGGTGATTCTCGAGGCATCCGAGACGCCGGGAATGCTTGCCAGCGCGCTGCATGCCGACGGCAGTCACCACCCGATCCTCTGCGTGCCCGGCAGCGTCGCGTCGGGCCAGATCATTGGCGATCCCTTTCTTCGCATGGACGGGCAGGCGGTATTCAAATTCGCGGTCCGTGTGCTCGGCGACGTCGCGCTCGAAGTTCTCGAGCAGGGCGGCGTCGAAGTCGGCGCAGTGGACTGGATGATCCCGCATCAGGCCAACGTGCGGATCATCCAGGCGACTGCGAAGCGCCTCGGCATATCGATGGAGAAGGTGATCACCACCGTCGACCGTCACGGGAACACGTCCGCCGCATCGATTCCGCTGGCGCTCGACGTCGCGATTCGGGACGGACGCATCCGGCCGGGCCATCGCTTCCTCGTCGAAGGCGTCGGCGGCGGCTTCACTTGGGGCGCCGCGCTGCTCCAACTCTGATTACAGGATCAAGACACGATGGCTTTTGCACTGGTTTTTCCAGGACAGGGCTCTCAGTCCGTCGACATGATGGCGGGCTACGGAGAGCGTCCCGAGATCCGCGATACCTTTGCCGAGGCGTCCGACGCGCTGGGCGAGGATTTGTGGCGGATGGCGAGCGAAGGCCCAGCTGACCGGCTTGCGCTGACCGTCAACACACAGCCGCTGATGCTTACTGCCGGCGTCGCCGCGTACCGCGCGTGGATCGCTGTCGGCGGCCCGAAGCCGTCGTTCGTCGCCGGGCATAGTCTCGGTGAATATTCCGCACTGGTCGCGGCGGGAGCGCTCGAATTCAGGGATGCGGTACCGCTGGTGCGCTTCCGCGCGCAGGCAATGCAGGAAGCCGTGCCGGCCGGCGAAGGCGCGATGGCCGCTCTCCTCGGTCTCGAGGTCGACGCGGTGCGCGAAGCCTGTACGGAAGCTGCGCAGGGCGAGGTCGTCGAGGCGGCCAACCTGAACGCGCCCGGACAGATCGTGATCGCCGGCGCGAAGGCGGCAGTCGAACGCGCGATCGAGGCTGCGAAGGCCCGTGGCGCGAAACGCGCGATGCTGCTCCCGGTCAGTGCGCCCTTCCATTGCGCGCTGATGAAGCCGGCCGCGGAGCGCCTTGCGGCGCGCCTCGCCGGGATTACGATCAGCGCGCCGGGCATTCCGGTGTTGAATAACGTCGATGTGGCGGTCTGCAGCGATCCGGAAGGCATTCGCGACGCACTCGTGCGTCAGGCGTTTTCGCCGGTGCGCTGGATTGAACTGGTACAGGAATTGGCGCGGCAGGGCATGAGTCATGTACTCGAATGCGGTCCCGGCAAGGTCCTGGCCGGAATGACGAGGCGCATCGCCGGCGAAGTGCAGGGCGGGTCGATCCACGACGCCGCGAGTCTCGAACAATTGATCGCGGCGGTGAAATGAGCACGACGGGTTTCTCTCTCGAAGGACAAGTGGCGCTGGTGACCGGCGCATCACGCGGCATCGGTCGTGCAGTAGCTCTCGAACTCGGGCGGCTCGGCGCGACGGTCGTCGGCAGCGCGACGTCGGAATCCGGCGCGGCCGAGATCGAAAAGGGATTGCATGAAGCCGGAATCAAAGGCAGCGGAATCGCGCTGAACGTGACCGACGCGGCCGCGTGCGAAGCGGCGATCGGCAACATCGAAAAGCGATTCGGCGCGGTCTGCATCCTTGTCAACAACGCCGGGATCACCCGCGACAACCTCGCGATGCGCATGAAGGATGATGAATGGGATTCGGTGATCGACACCAATCTGAAGGCGGTCTTTCGGATGTCGCGTCTCGTGATGCGAGGCATGATGAAGGCGCGCAGCGGGCGCATCATCAACATCACGTCGGTCGTCGGCAGTGCCGGCAATCCGGGGCAGGCGAACTATGCTGCAGCGAAGTCCGGCGTCGCGGGCATGAGCCGGGCGCTGGCGCGCGAGCTCGGCAGCCGGAACATCACCGTCAACTGCGTCGCGCCCGGTTTTATCGACACCGACATGACTCGCGCATTGTCCGAGGCCGCGCGTGACGCGTTGCTCGGCAACATCGCGCTCGGACGTCTCGGGCGTCCGGAAGAGATTGCCGGGGCGGTCGCGTTTCTTGCTTCACCCGCCGCTGCTTACGTCACGGGCACGACCCTGCACGTGAATGGCGGTATGTACATGTCGTGAGCGCCGGCCGCGATAGCGGTTGTCAGCCGTTTTGGTAGAATACGCCGGCTTTTTTTCATATCTGGATCATTCAGGGAAGGAGTTTGTTCATGGAGAACATCGAACAGCGCGTCAAGAAAATTGTCGCCGAGCAGCTTGGCGTAAACGAGTCGGAGATCAAGACGGAGTCGTCTTTCGTCGACGATCTGGGCGCGGATTCGCTGGACACCGTCGAACTGGTCATGGCGCTCGAAGAAGAGTTCGAGTGCGAGATCCCGGACGAGGAAGCCGAGAAAATCACCACCGTTCAGCAGGCGATTGACTACGTCAACGCGCATCTGAAGAAGTAATCTGAGTACCGGAGCGAACATTGACCCGTCGCAGAGTCGTCATTACCGGTCTGGGCATCGTCTCCCCGGTCGGGAACACCGTTCCGGAGGCTTGGGACAACATTGTCAACGGCCGCTCCGGTATCGGTGAGATCACCCGTTTCGATACCTCGACCTTTCCGGTGAAGATCGCCGGCGAAGTGAAGGGTTTCGATATCGGCGCCTATCTATCGCCGAAAGAGGCGCGCCGGATGGATGTCTTCATCCATTACGGCATGGCAGCCGGAGTCCAGGCTTTCAAGGATTCCGGACTGGAAGTGACTGCATCGAACGCCGAGCGCATCGGCGTCAACATCGGCTCGGGAATCGGCGGTCTGCCGATGATCGAATCGACCCATGACGATTACCTGAAAGCGGGGCCGAGGAAGATTTCCCCGTTCTTCATCCCCGGTACGATCATCAACATGATCGCCGGCAACCTGTCGATCATGTTCGGTCTCAAGGGGCCTTGCCTCGCGATGGTGACTGCATGTACCACTGCGACGCATTGCATTGGCGAAGCAGCCCGACTGATCCAGTACGGTGATGTCGATGTGATGGTCGCGGGCGGGGCGGAGTCGACGGTCACTCCGCTTGCGGTCGGCGGCTTCGCGTCGGCGAAGGCATTGTCGACGCGCAACGATGATCCCGCGACCGCGAGTCGCCCGTGGGACAAGGGGCGTGACGGCTTCGTGCTCGGCGAGGGCGCGGGGGTGATGGTGCTCGAGGAATACGAGCACGCGAAGGCCCGTGGCGCGAAGATCTATGCGGAAGTCGTCGGTTATGGCATGAGCGCCGATGCCTACCACATGACGGCGCCGGCCGAAAACGGCGAAGGTGCCGCACGTTGCATGACCAACGCAATGCGCGACGCCGGCATGGATTTGGGCGATGTCGATTATATCAATGCCCATGGCACGTCGACGCCGCTCGGGGATGTCGCCGAAACAACTGCAGTGAAGCGCTGCTTCGGCGAGCGCGCGAAGTCGATTGCGGTGAACTCGACGAAGTCGATGACGGGCCACCTGCTGGGCGCAGCGGGCGGAGTCGAAGCCATTTTCACGACGCTGGCGCTGCACCACCAGATCGCCCCGCCGACCATCAACATTTTCGAGCAGGACGAGCAGTGCGATCTCGACTACGTGGCGAACGAGGCGCGCTCGATGGAGATCCGCGCCGCGTTGTCGAACTCGTTCGGCTTCGGCGGGACGAACGGTACCTTGGCTTTCCGTCGCATCTGATGACGCCGTAGCGCATGCCCTGATGCGCTACCCGATCGAGCTGGAGCTTGTGCCGTCCCGGCAAGCGCTGGTCCTTGTCGCCGCGATCCATTTGATCGCGGCGACGGCGTTTCTGCTCTCGTCGCTGCCGTGGGCGGTCCGTCTCGCGGCTGCGATTGCACTGGGGGTGTCGATGCTCGTTGCGTTTCGTGGCGAACGTGCGAAAGACGGCCTCCGCATGGTCCTCGAGGACTCGGGAAAACTTGCGGTATCGTGCAGCGGCGAAGCCGCGCAGGCGTTCCTGGATCGGGGCTGTACCGACTTCGGCTGGGCGATCTGGCTGCAGTGGCGCGTCGCCGCCACTCCGGATCAAGCCCCGAGCCGAGCGGCAGCTGTGATGTTACTACCCGACAACCTGTCGCCTGGCGCGTGGCGCGGGTTGAGAATCTGGCTGAAGCACAAGGCGCTTGCGTCGGGGAAGCCCGATGCGAGCGCGTCGGCAGACGTCGGTTAATTCCGGCGCGGGTGAAGGATGGTATCGCGGGCGCGCGGGAGCGTTTCCGGAAAGTCCCGCGAGTAATGCAGGCCACGGCTTTCCCGCCGCCGCAGCGCACATCGGACGATCAGGTCGGCGGTGACAACGAGGTTGCGTAGTTCGATCAGATCGTTCGTGACGCGGAAGTGGGAGTAGAACTCGTCGATTTCGCGTGCCAGCAGCCTGATCCGGTGCTGCGCGCGCTGCAGTCGCTTGGTCGTCCGTACGATTCCGACGTAATCCCACATCGCCCGGCGCAATTCCGCCCAGTTGTGGGTGATCACGACTTCCTCGTCGGCATCCGTTACGCGGCTTTCGTCCCAGTCCGGCAGCACCGGAAATTCTTCACGGGCGCTCGCGAGAATGTCTTTTGCGGCTGCTTCGCCGAAGACCAGGCATTCGAGAAGCGAATTGCTGGCGAGCCGGTTCGCGCCGTGCAGTCCCGTAAAGGCGGATTCGCCGACCGAGTAAAGCCGGGGTACATCGGTTCGCGCAGACAGATCGGTGACGATCCCGCCGCAGGTGTAATGAGCGGCCGGAACGACCGGAATCGGCTCGCGGGTGATGTCGATGCCGAGTTCGAGGCAGCGCGCGTGGATATTCGGGAAATGCGAGCGCAGCCAGTCCGCCGGCTTGTGGCTGATGTCGAGCAGCACACAGTCCAGACCGCGTTTCTTCATTTCGAAGTCGATCGCGCGGGCGACGACATCTCGCGGTGCGAGTTCAGCGCGCGGGTCGTGCTCGGGCATGAAACGGGTGCCGTCCGGCAGCCGCAACACGCCCCCCTCGCCGCGCACGGCCTCGGAAATCAGGAACGACTTGGCGTGCGGGTGATACAGGCAAGTCGGATGAAACTGGATGAATTCCATGTTGCCGACGCGACAACCCGCGCGCCACGCCATTGCGATTCCGTCGCCGGTCGCGACGTCCGGATTTGTCGTATATAGATAAACCTTGCCGGCTCCGCCCGTGGCGAGCACGGTATGGCGCGCACCCACTGTCACGACCTGGTCTTTCGCGATATCCAGCACGTACGCACCGAAGCAACCTTCGCCGGGGCGCCCGATCTTTTCGCCGAGCACGAGATCGATCGCGATATGGTTCTCGAGGATTTCGATGTTCGGGTGCGTTTGCACCTGTTTGCTCAGCGTCGCCTGCACCGCCGCGCCGGTCGCGTCGGCGGCGTGGATGATGCGACGATGCGAGTGGCCGCCTTCGCGCGTCAGGTGATAACCGAGTTCCGATTGGTCTTCGCGCGTGAAGGGCACGCCGCGTCCGATCAGCCATTCGATCGCAGCCTTGCCGTGTTCGACGACGAAGCGCGTCGCTTGCGGATCACACAACCCCGCGCTCGCGGTGAACGTGTCCTGAATGTGGGCCTCGATGCTGTCGGACGTGTCGAGGACGGCGGCGATGCCGCCCTGAGCCCAATTGCTCGCACTGTCCAGCAAGGCGCGTTTCGTGACCAATCCGACTCGGAGGTGGTTCGCGAGCCGCAATGCCAAGGACTGGCCAGCGGTGCCGCTACCCAGAATGAGTACGTCGTATTGTCTTAACAAGATCGTGTTAGTCCAAGGTCTGACGCGGGGGACTATAGCATGATGGGAAGGCGCGCCGGGATGCGGTTTGGGTCGGTTCAGGCACACGCGTTGCAAGACCCTTCCGATATCTGAACTATTTTTCCGGGCCTGTGTCTGTTCGGTTAGCCTCGGCTTTGCCGTACTCTGGGGCGGTCGTTATACTGGCGCGGATTTTGCCCAACCTAGAGAAACGACCCGCCCATGAGCGATCGCGAGATAGATCAGCAGCTTGTCGAACGCGTCCAGCGCGGCGACAAGCAAGCCTTCGGTTTGCTGGTAAGCAAATACCAACGCAAGCTGCACAGGCTGCTTTCGCGATTGATTCGCGACTCTGCCGAGGTGGAGGATGTTGCCCAGGAAACGTTCATCAAGGCGTATCGCGCCTTGGGTTCGTTCAGAGGGGACAGCGCTTTTTACACTTGGCTTTATCGCATCGGCATCAATACTGCAAAAAATTACCTGGTATCCCAGAGCCGGCGGGCCCCGACATCGACCGGCTTCGATTCCGAGGAGGCGGAGACCTTCGAGGAAGGGGACCAGCTGCGCGACATCAACACGCCCGAGCGCTTGATGATGACGCAGCAGATCGGAAGGACGGTCGATGAGGCGATGGAGGCGCTGCCCGAAGAGTTGCGGACGGCGATCATGCTGCGGGAACTGGAAGGGCTTAGCTATGAAGAGATCGCCAGCATCATGGAATGCCCCATCGGGACGGTGCGTTCCCGGATCTTCCGGGCGCGAGAGGCAATTGCGGAAAGACTTCGGCCGCTGCTGGACACGGCTCCTGACAAACGTTGGTAGGTGGTACTCATGAAGGACAAATTGTCGGCACTGCTGGACGGCGATCTCGATCAACAATCAATGCACGCAGTGCTCGACTCGATGCGTCGGGATCGGCCCCTGCGCGCCGACTGGGACGCTTATTGTGCGATCGGGGACGTCATCAGGGGCGATCGCGATGTATCCCCCGATTTCGTCGAACGGGTGATGGCGGGCATCGAAGGGGAGCCGACGCTGCTCGCGCCGAGAACGAGCGGCCGCGCGCCGGCTCAGGACAACGCCTGGCGAAAGATCATGCCGCTCGCTGCTTCCCTGATGGGTGTCGCGGCGGTGGGTTGGGTCGCGCACGGCTTGTACGCCGGGCCGAAGAATGCATCGCCGCAGATGGCCGCCGCGCCTCGCATCCCCGTGTCGGAAAGCGTTGCGGTTTCGGTCCGGCCGTCCTCTCCCGGCCAGACGATCGATCCTCATCGTGAATACCTGTTCGCGCACCAGGCGATGACCGGCGGTGGTCCGATCTCGGGCGCGATCCAGCATGTACGTACGGTCGCGGATGTGAGACAGGATTCTGCTCGATGAAGGGTTTCGCAGTCGTAGTCGGGTTCTGCGCGTTTCTTGTCCATTCGGCGGTTTTCGCCGAAGCGCCGGGCGATCCGCTCTCCTGGCTGGGTCGCATCGCGAGCGCAGGGCATCGTCTCAATTATTCCGGGACCTTCATCTATCAGGCCGGCAAGAACTTCGAGACTTCCCGTATCGCGCACCTGGCCGATCCGGTCGGCGGCGAGCGTGAGCGCCTCGAGGTGCTCGACGGCAGCCCGCGCGAGGTGATCCGCAACAACAGCGAAGTCCGCTGTGTGCTACCCGACCAGAAGATGGTCATCGTCGACCAGCCCGGCGGACAGCGGGCGTTCCCTTCCCGTTTGCCGGTCTCGTTCGGCGGCTTGGCGGAAAACTATCGCATCCGCAAGGGGGAAGTGGGCCGCGTCGCCGGGCTCGACGCGCAACTGATCGTCCTCGAGCCGAAGGACAATCTGCGTTACGGACATCTGCTCTGGGCGGAACTGCAAACCGGGCTGCTGTTGAAGGCCCGCACGGTTGGGGAAGCCGGCGAAATCATCGAGCAATTCACGTTCAGCGACGTGAAGATCGGCGGCGAGATCGGCAGCGAGGCGCTCAAACCGCGTTATACCGGCGAGAGCGACTGGCGCGTCGTGCGGGCACACGGCGTCGAGGTCGCCCGAGAGGACATCGGCTGGTCACTTAGTGCTCCGCTGCCCGGGTTCGCGCTGACCTCGGTGGTGCGCAGGCCGCTGGGCCGGGATCGTGGCGAGGCATTGCATCTCGTATTCAGTGACGGACTGGCCGCGGTTTCCGTATTCATCGAACCGGTGGGCACGAGCGGTGCGCGACCGGGGGTCGTCCCGATGGCGACCGGGGCGGTCAATATGTACAAGCGGATCGTCGCGGGACACGTGGTCACCGCGCTCGGCGAAGTGCCTCTTGAAACCGTCCGCAGGATGGGTGACGGAATCGAGCCCGCAGCGCGATGATCGAGGCGAATGGCGTGGTCACGCGGCTGGAGGACGGCGACGCGTGGGTTCGGGTCGACCGGTCGTCGGGCGGATGCGGACGTTGTGACGAACCGGGAGGCTGCCGCTCGATCGGTCTTGCCTATGCATTGAAGACTCCCGACGAGGAATTCCGTCTGCCGAACCGGATCGGTGCCCGAGTCGGAGACGGAGTCGGCATTCGCATCGACGAGCGCATGCCGTTGCGCAGCGCGTTCGCGACGTATGGTCTCGGCGTCGCTTTGCTGATCGCCGGCGCTGCGATCGGTCATTCGCTCGCACCCGCGGCGGGCGAGGATCTCTTCGCCTTCGCGGGCGGCGCCGGCGGACTTGCAGCGGTGATCGGACTGAACCGCCTGTTGCTCCGCAGCGGAAGGTGGCGGCGCAGTCTCGACGTCGAATTGTCGAAGGGTCCGTCGCCGCGCTCGCGCTGCGGAGGGGTATTCGAATGACGCCGCTGCGGTCCCTCGGGTACTCGCTCCGGATCCTTTTTCTTGCTGCGGTCTGTTCTCTGACGCCCCTCACCGGCGGTGCGGCCTCGCTGCCGGACTTTACCGCGCTGGTGCAGAAACACGGGGCGGCGGTCGTCAACATCAGCACGCGCCAGGCCGTTAAGGCGGCGACACCGAATTTCCCGGGCATCGATGAAGACGATCCGATGTTCGACTTCTTTCGCCGCTTCATCCCGCGTAGGCCCGGGATTCCTCACGCCGATCCGGATAATCGCTCCCTCGGATCGGGCTTCATCGTCAGCGGGGACGGTTACATCCTCACGAATGCGCACGTTGTCGCAGATGCGGAGGAAATTCTCGTCCGCTTGGTGGACAAGCGCGAGTTTCACGCGAAAGTCATCGGCGCGGACGCGCGCAGCGACGTCGCATTGATCAAGATCGACGCGACCGGCCTGCCGCGGCTCGCGATCGGCGATCCGAATGCGCTGCAGGTCGGCGAGTGGGTCGTCGCGATCGGCTCGCCGTTCGGGTTCGACCATTCGGTCACTGCCGGCATCGTCAGCGCCAAGGGGCGAAGCCTTCCCGACGAGAATTTCGTTCCCTTCATCCAGACCGACGTCGCGATCAATCCCGGCAATTCCGGCGGGCCATTGTTCAATCTCCGCGGCGAGGTGGTCGGCATGAATTCGCAGATCTACAGCCAGACCGGCGGTTTCATGGGGCTGTCGTTCGCGATCCCGATCGACGTCGCGATGGACGTCCAGCAGCAGTTGCGGACGACGGGACGGGTTCAGCGCGGACGCATCGGCGTCGCGATCCAGGAAGTGACGCGCGGGCTCGCAGAGAGCTTCGGCCTGCCGCAAGCCGAAGGCGCCCTCGTCAGCACGGTCGACCCCGACGGTCCCGCTGCTCGCGCCGGCATCGAGCAGGGCGACGTCATCGTCCGCTTCGGCGACAAGGACGTCTCCGCGTCCGCGGATCTGCCGCGGATCGTCGCCGCGATTCGCCCCCGCACGCGTGTCCCGGTCCGCGTGTACCGGGCGGGTGAGTCGCGGGAACTGGCTGTCACTGTCGGTGAGTGGCAGGACGAAAAGGGAGGCAAATCTTCGCCCTCCCGACGTCCCGCGCCGTCGACCAACAAGCTCGGACTCGTCGTCGGCGAGCCGACCGCCGCGCAACGACGGGAGCGCGAGATCGATCGCGGGCTCGTCGTGGAGCGGGTGCAGGGGGCGGCGGCCCGGGCCGAGTTGCAGGTCGGTGACCTCATCGTCGCGATCGTCTCGCGCGGGCGGCAGACGGCGCTGACATCGGTCCAGACATTCGACCGGATGGTCTCGGGGTTGAAGGATGGACAGCAGGTGACGCTGCTCGTGGAGCGGGCGGACGGCAATTCGTATATCACGTTGCGGGCCGGCGAATGACGGGCGGTCGAGAGTTCACCGTCATGAGTCGCGAGTGGTGTCACTTGTGCCACGATCTTCTCGACCGACTCCGGCCGCTTGCAGCCGAACTGGGCTGGACGGTATGCGTCTTCGACGTCGATGCCGATCCCGAGCTCGAGGTCCGATGGGATGAACTGGTGCCCGTCGTCCTGGCGGGCGATACGCAGTTGTGCCGCTATCATCTGGACGAGGCGGCCATCCGTGCCTATTGCCGCCGTTTTCCGCTAGAATCCGCGACTTGCCCGGATTAACCCATACATACAAGGTGCCGCACGGCACCTTTCTTTTGTTGTCGCATGCAACATATCCGAAACTTCTCGATCATCGCGCACATCGATCACGGCAAGTCAACGCTGGCCGACCGTCTCATCCACTACTGCGGCGGACTGTCGGACCGTGAAATGGAGGCGCAGGTCCTCGATTCGATGGATCTCGAGCGCGAGCGAGGGATCACGATCAAGGCCCAGACGGCGGCACTCCAGTACAAGGCGAAAGACGGGCAGGTGTACAACCTCAACCTGATCGACACGCCGGGGCACGTCGATTTCTCCTACGAGGTCAGCCGTTCGTTGTCGGCATGCGAAGGCGCGTTGCTCGTCGTCGACGCGTCGCAGGGGGTCGAGGCGCAGACGGTGGCGAACTGCTACACGGCAATCGAGCAGAACGTCGAAGTCGTCCCGGTCCTGAACAAGATCGACCTGCCTGCCGCAGACCCGGAAAACGCCCGCCAGGAAATCGAGGACGTCATCGGCGTCGACGCGTCGGAAGCCGTCCTGTGCTCGGCGAAGACGGGCCTCGGCATCGAGGATGTGCTGGAGACGGTCGTGCGGCGGGTGCCGCCACCGAAGGGTGATCCGACGGCGCCGTTGAAGGCGCTGATCATTGATTCGTGGTTCGACAATTACGTCGGCGTCGTGATGCTCGTGCGCGTCGTCGATGGCGTGCTCAGGCCGAAGGACCGGATCCTCCTGATGGCGAACGGCGCACAGTATCCGTGCGATCAGGTCGGCGTGTTCACTCCACGCTCCGTTGCCCGCTCCGAATTGTCGGCCGGCGAGGTCGGGTTCGTGATCGCCGGCATCAAGGAGTTGCAGGCGGCGAAGGTCGGCGACACGGTGACGCTGGCGACGAAACCTGCGGCCGAGCCGCTGCCGGGCTTCAAGGAAATCAAGCCCCAGGTGTTCGCCGGACTCTATCCCGTGGAGTCGAGCGAATACGACCAGCTTCGCGACTCGCTCGAAAAGTTGAGGCTCAACGACGCGTCGCTGCAGTATGAGCCTGAAGTGTCGCAGGCGCTCGGCTTCGGCTTCCGGTGCGGCTTCCTCGGGCTGCTGCACATGGACATCGTCCAGGAGCGGCTCGAGCGGGAGTTTGACATGGACCTCATCACGACCGCGCCGACGGTCGTGTATGAAGTGCTGATGAACAGCGGCGAAGTCATCCGCGTCGAAAACCCGGCCAAACTCCCGGATCTGTCGAAAATCGCGGAAATCCGCGAGCCGATCATTACCGCAACGATCTTCCTGCCGCAGGATTACGTCGGACCGGTCATCACGCTGTGCAACCAGAAGCGCGGCGCCCAAGTGGACATGCGCTACCACGGACGCCAGGTTCAGCTCATCTACGACATGCCGATGAACGAAGTCGTCATGGACTTCTTCGACAAGCTGAAATCCGTCTCGCGCGGCTACGCATCGCTCGACTATGAATTCAAGGAATACCGCAGCGCCGACCTCGTCAAGCTCGATCTGCTGGTTGGCGGCGAGAAGGTCGACGCGCTGTCGGTGATCGTCCATCGTGCCTCCGCCCAGTATCGGGGCCGCGAGGTCGCCGCGAAGCTGCGCGGCCTGATTCCGCGCCAGATGTTCGACGTCGCGGTGCAGGCGGCGATCGGTTCGCATATTGTTGCGCGCGAGACGATCAAGGCATTGCGCAAGAACGTCCTCGCAAAGTGCTACGGCGGCGACATCACACGCAAGAAGAAGCTGCTCGAGAAGCAGAAGGAAGGCAAGAAGCGGATGAAGCAGGTCGGCAACGTCGAGATTCCTCAGGAAGCCTTCCTTGCCGTGCTGCGCGTCGATGAAGGCAAGTGACGCGGCATCCGGCATCCACTTGCCGAAATCCTCCACTCCGGAGTCTGTGTGAATTTCGCCCTGATTTTGTTCTTGCTGCTCGTGGCTACGGGCGTGCTGTGGTTGATCGATCGACTGTTCGCGCGCAAGCGGCGGGGCCCCGCGGCGCCGTCGCCGTGGTGGGTCGAATACGGTGCAAGCTTTTTTCCCGTCATCCTGATCGTGTTCGGCTTGCGCTCCTTTCTCGTCGAACCGTTCAAGATCCCGTCGGGGTCGATGATTCCGACTCTGCTCGTCGGTGACTTCATTCTTGTCAACAAGTGGGTCTACGGCATCCGCCTGCCGGTGATCAACAAGAAGGTCGTCGAGGTCGAAGATCCGAAGCGCGGCGACGTGATGGTGTTCCGCTATCCGGCCGACCCGTCGCTCGATTACATCAAGCGCGTGGTCGGGCTTCCTGGTGACAAGGTCGAATACCTGAACAAGCGCTTGCGGATAAACGGTGAGCCGGTCGAAATGCAGGCGCAGGGGGATTATCTTCACCCCGACCGGCTGTATTATTCGCCACGCTTTATGGAGAAGCTCGGCGAGGTCGAGCATTCGGTGCTGATCGAACGGGACGCTCCGTCATTCGTTCCGCATGTGCTGGATTTTCCGTACCGGGAAAACTGCACCTATACTACGGCCGGCGTGAGTTGCGTCGTACCCGCAAACCATTATTTCGTCATGGGCGATAACCGGGACGCGAGCAGCGACAGTCGTGTCTGGGGATTCGTCCCCGACGCGAACATTGTCGGACGCGCCTTTTTCATCTGGTTCAACTTCAGTGACATGAAGCGCATCGGCGGCTTCCACTAATACGGAGCGTGTGATCGCATGAAGTGCAAACAAGAGGGGCTGAGCCTGATCGGCCTCCTGATCGTCGCCTCGTTGCTCGGCTTCGCGCTGCTGATCGGCTTTCGTGCCGTCCCCGCGGTCAACGAGTATCTGGCGATCAAGCGGAACGTCAAGCTCGTCGCCGAAGAGGGCGACAACGGCGTGGCGACGGCGGAGCTGAGACGCAACTTCGACCGCCGCGGACAGATCGACGACGTCGAGACGATCACCGGCGCCGACCTGGAAATATCCAAGCAGGGCGGCAAGACGCTGGTCGAGGTCGCATACGAGCGCAAGGTGCCGGTCGCCGGAAACGTCAGCCTGCTGTTCGACTTCCACGCCTCTTCGGCTGCGCGGTAGTGCCTTCGGAGTTCGAGCGCCTCGAGCGCGCGCTTGGCCATCATTTTCGTGATCCGTCGCTGCTGCGGCAGGCCCTCACGCACCGCAGCTTCGGGCAGCCCAACAACGAGCGCCTAGAGTTTCTCGGTGACGGCATCCTCAATTGTGTCGTCGCGATGGCGCTGTTCGATCGGTTTGCCGGACTGCGCGAAGGCGAGATGTCGCGCCTGCGCGCTTCCCTCGTGTGCCAGGACGCGCTGCATCGCGTCGCGGCGCAGCTCCAGCTCGGCGACTACCTGCGTCTCGGCGAAGGCGAGATGAAGAGCGGTGGTTTCCGCCGCCCGTCGATCCTCGCCGACGCGCTGGAAGCGGTCTTCGCCGGCGTCTTTCTCGACGACGGCTTTCCGGCGGCAAAGGCGGTGATCGACCGGCTCTACGCGGCGGCCATCGAAGCGATCGATCCGAGCGTCGCGGCCAAGGACCCCAAGACCGCCCTGCAGGAGCTGCTGCAGGGCCGCAAACTGCCGCTTCCGACCTACGTCACGGTAAAAGTGCGCGGCGAAGCGCACGCGCAGGAATTCGAGGTGATGTGCGAGGTCAACGCGCTGAACGTTCGCACCATCGGGTGCGGGCAGAGCCGTCGGGCCGCGGAGCAACAGTCGGCCGAACTTGCGCTCGCCCAGTTGAGGAAGCAATGAATTTCGAGAATGCGCCGGATGGCGCTGATCACCAGGTTCCGTTTCGCGCCGGTTTCGTCGCGATCGTCGGCCGCCCCAACGTCGGCAAGTCGACGCTGCTGAATCGGCTGATCGGTCAGAAGATCAGCATTGTCTCGCGCAAGGCGCAGACGACACGGCATCGCGTGACCGGCATCCTCACGCAGGACGACGCGCAGCTCGTGTTCGTCGATACCCCCGGATTCCAGACCCGCCATCGCAACGCGCTGAACCGTTCGATGAACCGGACGGTCTCGCAGGTTCTCGCCGACGTGGATCTGGTGTTCTTCGTCGTCGAGGCGGGGCGTTTCGGCGAGGACGATCGCAAGGTCGTCGACGTCCTGCCGGCCGATGCGCGCGTCGTGCTGGTCATCAACAAGGTCGACCGGCTCGAAGACAAGAGCCGGCTCCTGCCCTTCATTGCGAAGATGGCCGAGGCGTATCCCTTCACCGAAATCGTGCCGCTCAGCGCGGAGCGCGGAACGAACGTCGAGACGCTCCTGAAGGCGGCAGTCCCGCTGCTGCCGGTGGGCGAGGCGATGTTCGGCGCGGACGAGATCACCGATCGCAGCGAGCGTTTTCTCGCGGCCGAATTCCTGCGGGAAAAGCTCTTCCGTCTGCTCGGCGACGAGCTGCCGTACGGCATCGCGGTCGAGATCGAGAAGTTCGAAACCGAAGGCAGCCTGCGCCGCATTCACGCGGCGGTGGTCGTCGACAAGCCGGGGCACAAGGGCATCGTGATCGGCAAGGGCGGCGAGCAGCTGAAGCGGATCGCGTCCGAAGCGCGCGTCGAGCTCGAGAAGTTGTTCGACGGCAAGGTTTTTCTCGAAGTCTGGGTCAAGGTCAAGAGCGGCTGGGCCGATGACGAGCGCGCGCTCAAGAGCCTCGGTTACGAATAACGCGCTTCGGCGCATCCGTCAGTGAATCCGAAGCAGCGCGTCGATCAGCAGCCGGCGTTCGTCCTGCACACTTACCCATGGCGGGAAACGAGCCTGATCGTCGAGGCTTTCTCCCGCGACCACGGGCGCGTCGCGCTGGTCGCCAAGGGCGCCCGACGCCCGATGTCGGCGATGCGGGGCGTCATCATGGCGTTCCAGCCCTTGCTGCTCGACTGGTCGGGCGGCGGTGAAATCAAGACGCTCGTGCGCGCGGAATGGCGCGGCGGGCAGCCGCTGCTCGGCGGACAGGGGCTGATGTGCGGCTACTACCTCAATGAACTTCTGGTGCGCCTGACCGCACGCGAGGATCCGCATCCGGCGTTGTTCGATGCCTACGCAACGGCACTCGCGAGCCTCGGACGGAACGAGAGCGCCGCTCCAATCCTGCGTCGCTTCGAACTCGGATTGCTCCGCGAACTGGGGTATGGGCTCGGGCTCGAAAACGAGGTGGACTCGGATCGTGCCGTCGATCCGGCCGGGCAGTACGTCTATATAATCGAGAAGGGTCCGACGCCGGCTGCGCACGGCACCGAAGGGATGCCGGTTGTGGACGGACAGGTGCTGCTCGATATGGCCCGGGACGATTTTTCCCGGGTGGAAACCCTCGTCCAGAGCAAGGCGCTGCTGCGCATGCTGATCAACCATTATCTCGGCGGACAGCCGTTGCAGTCGCGTCGGGTGCTGAAGGAGTTTCAGGAACTGTGATCGAACTCGGCGTCAATATCGACCATGTGGCGACCCTCAGGCAAGCGCGCCGCACGTGGGAGCCGGACCCCGTGTGGGCTGCGGTGGACGCGCATCTCGGCGGCGCCGACGGGATCACGGTGCATCTACGCGAAGACCGGCGCCACATCCAGGACGAGGACGTTCGCAAGCTGCGCGATCTCACGCAGATCAAGCTCAACCTCGAGATGGCCGCGACCGACGAGATGGTCGGCATCGCCTGCGCGCTGAAGCCCGAAATGGCGATGCTGGTGCCGGAAGGACGTCATGAGGTGACGACCGAGGGCGGGCTCGATGTGGTCGTTCAGGAGCAGCGGCTGAAGGAGGCCATCGGCCGCCTCGCGGACGCGGGGATCGTCACCAGCGTGTTCATCGATGCCGAACTCCGGCAGGTCGAGGCGGCGGCCCGGATCGGCGCGCGCGTCTGTGAAATCCATACCGGCCCCTACGCGCATGCATTCCACGCCGCCGGGCGTGACGCGGAAAGTCCGGCGGTCCTCGCCGAAGTCGCAAAGGTGCGGCGCGCCGGGGAGGCCGTTTGCGCGCTCGGTATGCGCTTCAATGCCGGCCATGCGCTGAACTACTACAACGTGCAGCCGATCGCGCAATTACCGGGCGTGCGTGAACTGCACATCGGCCACGCGATCGTCAGCAGGGCGGTCTTCTCCGGTCTGCGCGACGCCGTCCGGGAGATGAAGCGGCTGATGCGCGAGGCGGCGGACGCGGCGCGATGAGCCGGCCCCGATGATCCACGGTATCGGCACCGACATCGTTCAGGTCGCGCGGATGCGTCAGTCGCTCGAGCGATATGGCGAGCGTTTTGCAGGGCGGATCCTCGCCGGTTCGGAGCAGGACGGCTTTTCGGCCAGCCGCGATCCTGCACGCTTCCTCGCGAAGCGCTTTGCCGCGAAGGAGGCGTTCGGCAAGGCGCTCGGGACGGGTGTCGCGGTACCGGCAACCTTGCACGCGGTCGCGGTCGATCACGACGAGCTCGGAAAACCGCTGTTCCGCTTCGACGACGCCCTTGCCGACTTCCTGCGCGAACGTGGCCTCGACGCCCATTTGAGTCTTACCGACGAGGTGGATTACGTCGTCGCCTTCGCCCTGATCGAGAAACGATGACCGACGAGTTTTTTTCGCCCGCAAAGGTCCTGCCGCTCGGGCCGGTGATGCTCGACGTCGCCGGCTACACGCTGACCGACAAGGAGCGCGGACGCCTGCGTCACCCACTCGTCGGCGGGGTGATCCTGTTCGCGCGCAACTTCAGCGATTCACGGCAGTTGTCGGCGCTGACGGCGGAGATCCACGCGCTGCGCGAGCGGCCCCTGATCATTGCCGTCGATCATGAGGGCGGGCGCGTGCAACGCTTCCGCAACGACGGCTTCACGCGCATCCCGTCGATGCGTTGCCTCGGTCGCCTTTGGGAGCGGGATCACGTCGTCGCGCTGGAATCTTCACGGTCGGCCGGCTACGTGCTCGCCGCCGAGTTGCTCGCGCACGGTGTCGACCTCAGCTTCACGCCGGTGCTCGACCTCGACTACGGTTGCAGCCGCGTCGTCGGCGACCGCGCCTTCCACCGGGACCCCCAGGTCGTCGCGGCGCTCGCTCAGTCGCTGGTGTCGGGCATGGCCGAGGCGGGAATGGGTTGTGTCGGCAAGCATTTTCCGGGTCACGGTTTCGCGGAAGCCGATTCGCATGTCGAGATTCCCGTGGACGAGCGTGACTTCAATGCGATCTGGGCCGAGGACATCGCGCCATATCGCGACCGCCTCGGGAGCCGGTTGTCCGGGGTGATGCCGGCGCACGTGATCTACCGGCGCGTCGACGCAAAACCGGCGGGTTTCTCGTCGTTCTGGTTGCAGGACGTTCTTCGCACGCGCGTCGGATTTGGCGGCGTGATTTTCAGCGACGATCTCACGATGGAGGGCGCCGCCGTCGCCGGCGACATTCTGGCGCGGGCATGCGCCGCTCATACGGCGGGTTGCGACATGGTGCTGGTGTGCAATCGTCCCGACCTCGCCTCCGACCTGCTCGATCACTGGATGCCGGAGATCGGCGCGGAAAGCCGGGCCCGTATCGAAGCGCTCCGCTCGCGGCCGCAATGCGGAGATGCGGCGACGCTCGAGCAGAATGCGATTTACCAGCAGGCGCGTGCCGTCGTGGCCGGAATCGTCGAGGACACCGCGTAACGCGGATGGGCGGCTTTCGATGAGTGGCTCGGGCAGCGTGTTCGACGCCAAGGACTTTCTGAGGAATGTCCCGGAGGATCCGGGCGTCTATCGCATGATCGGCGCCGAGGAACGGGTCCTCTACGTCGGCAAGGCGAAGAACCTGAAGCGGCGCGTGTCGTGCTATTTCCAGCGCACGCAGCCGAGTCCCCGCATCGCGATGATGGTGGCCCAGATCCGGCGCGTGGACATCACGCCGACGCGCTCCGAGGCCGAGGCGCTGCTGCTCGAAAACAACCTCATCAAGACCCTCGCGCCCCGCTACAACATCCTGTTCCGCGACGACAAGTCGTACCCCTATATCGAATTGTCCGCGGACGACTTCCCGCGTCTCGCCTATCACCGCGGTGCCTTCTCGAAAGGCGCGCGCTACTTCGGCCCGTTTCCGAACGCGTGGGCGGTGCGCGAAAGCATCCACCTGCTGCAGAAGACGTTTCGCTTGCGCACCTGTGAAAACTCGGTATTCCAGAACCGGTCGCGCCCGTGTCTTCTGTATCAGATCAAACGCTGCACCGCGCCCTGCGTCGGGCTGATCGACGAGGCCGCGTATGCCGGAGATGTGAAGCTCGCGGCCCGCTTTCTCGAGGGGCGTGCGTCGGAAGTCATCGACGACCTCACGGCGCGCATGAACGCGGCCGCTGAACGACTCGCCTTCGAGGAGGCGGCCGCGTGCCGCGATCAGGTCCGGGTGCTGCAGGCGGTGCTGCAGCGCCAGTTCGTCGACAGCCGCAAGGACGAGGACGTGGACATCGTCGCGGCGGTCGAGGAGGGCGGCGTCGTCTGCGTGAACCTCGCGATGGTGCGCGGCGGCCGGCACCTCGGTGACCGTCCGCAGTTTCCGAGCGCCGCTGCCGGAATCGGTGCGCTTGACGGCGCGCTCGCGTTCATCGAGCAGCATTACCGCCACCAGCCCTTGCCGGCGCGGTTGCTCGTGAACGTCCCGCTTGCCGCGGTCCGAACGCTGATGGCCGAAATCACAGACAAACCCTGTTCGCCGGTCGCGCCGCGTTTTCAGGCGGAGAAGGCGTGGATGGAGATGGCCGAGAACAACGCGCGCCTCGCGATCCTCGCACGCAAGCACGACACCGGTCGCGCACAGCTGCGGCTCGACGCGCTTCGCGAAGCGCTCGACCTGCACGAAGTCCCCGCGCGGATCGAGTGTTTCGACATCAGCCATACGATGGGGGAGGCGACCGTCGCATCCTGCGTCGTGTGTGTCGACGGCGCGATGAAGAACTCCGAATATCGGCGCTACAACATTACGGGGATCACGCCGGGCGACGACTTCGCCGCGATGCGTCAAGTGCTCGAGCGCCGCTACGGGAAGGTCGCGTCCGGAGAAGGCGTGTCACCCGACCTGATCCTCATCGACGGCGGAAAGGGGCAGGTCGGCGCTGCGCGCGCGGTGCTCGCCGACGTCGGGCTGGAGTCGATCGCAATGGTCGGCGTAGCGAAGGGCGAGGAGCGCAAGCCCGGTCTCGAGACGTTGATCTTTCCCGACGGGCGGGCGCTGAACCTCGCCCCCGACCACCCAGCGCTGCATTTGATCCAGGAAATCCGGGACGAGGCGCACCGGTTCGCGATCACCGGGCATCGTGCGAAGCGGGCCAAGACGCGGATCGGCTCGCGGCTCGAGGACATTCCCGGCGTCGGGCCGACCCGGCGCCGGAACCTCCTGGCCAGTTTCGGCGGCCTCGACGGGGTGCGCTCCGCGACGGTCGAAGACCTGTGCCGCGTCGGGGGCGTGAGCCGAAAGACTGCCGAAGCGATATACAATGCCCTGCATTGACGCGCTCCCCACGGCCTCCCGGCCTTATTCAATGCTATTCAACGTTCCAAACTCGCTGACATGGGCGCGCATTGCGCTGATTCCGCTGTTCGTCGGCGTCTTTTACTTTCCCGATCACTGGCTCGATGCCGACGGGAAAAATCTCGCAGCAACCCTGATCTTCATCGTCGCCGCCATCACCGACTGGTTCGACGGTTACCTTGCGCGCGCGCTGAACCAGACTTCGGCCTTCGGTGCCTTCCTCGACCCGGTCGCCGACAAATTGATGGTCGCCGCCGCACTGATCCTGCTCGTGCAACTCGCCCGGGTCGATTCGATCATTGCGGTGGTCATCATCGGACGCGAGATCACGATTTCGGCCCTGCGCGAGTGGATGGCCCGAGTCGGCGAATCGGCCGGCGTGGCTGTCGCTTTCGTCGGAAAAATGAAAACTGCCGCCCAAATGACGGCGATCCCGCTGCTGCTCTACAATGCGCCGCTCTTGTCCGTGAACCTGCGCATCGTCGGAGAGATCCTGATCTACATCGCGGCAGCGCTGACGCTGTGGTCGATGGGATACTATCTTCACCGCGCGATGCCGCATCTCGTGCAACATGATCGAAAAATGCGGGGCAAGAACGGTTGACAGTTGCCGATCGTGAACTATAATGGCGGTCTTTCAGCGGGAATAGCTCAGTTGGTAGAGCGCAACCTTGCCAAGGTTGAGGTCGCGAGTTCGAGACTCGTTTCCCGCTCCAGAATTTCTCGAAGCACCCATTCGGATGCTTCCCCGATCGAAGCGCATCGGGAAGTCAGGCGAGTAGCTTGGCGCGATGGCAGAGTGGTTATGCAGCGGCCTGCAAAGCCGTGTACATCGGTTCGATTCCGGTTCGCGCCTCCAAAAGAATCAAAGACCTAAGCCCGCTTTAGCGGGCTTTTTTTCGGCTAGGGACGAGTGGCAAAATGGTTTTGCCACTCCGGTGTTGGGCGGAGTAAAGCGGCAGGTCAACGGCCAAATCGGCCGTGGTCGCGAGTTCGAATGCCGGCGAAACGCGATCCGGCTTCAGCCTCATCTCGTTGTTGGCCCCGTCGCTGGCTATCTGCCGGTCCCTCAGTGCCCCGGGCCGTCCCCCGCCCACGATCCGCTCCCGTTGCATCCGTTCGACAAAATCCTGAGATTCACCGGAATCTGCCTGCCGCTCTCGTCCGCCCGCCGCGAATGCATTATCCGTTTTGTTCGGCCACCGGCAGATCACGGTCGAAAACGCAGGGTGTCCACGCCTCGGGTTCAAGGTCGGCCAATGGCAAGGTGACGCGCGAGTCTTCATCGGCGAGCAGGCCGGCGCCGCCTTTCTCTCCTCCGGTGACCTGAGCGAATGCGCGTTCGTCGAACAAGGAGTCCTGGCCGGATTCCGCGTGGTGACGAAAGTACGGCCGCTCGGCAAAAGGAACTTCCCGCTCAAGCTGCAGGGTTCTTGTAATGGCATGTCCTTCCCGACCGCTCTATTTGAGGCTGAGCTGTTCCTTCCCTGGTCGGCGCAGCAACTCCGTGGCGAAATCTATGGAAGTTGCGAGGTGCTGAAGGAACGCGGAGATGAGGAGGGCGCTTTTTCCGCGTTCGAAGCGAATCCAATGCGGTGAATTCGGGCAGGGCGTCGGCGCGTCATGCACGACCGCCGATCCTGCTGGCTGATCAGATTGGCCCTGATGATGAATGTCCGCACTACGATGCAAACCGCCCCATTTGTAGGCGGCCGAGCGGTACCTCCCTGCCGCGGCACCGCGCCCAGTGCCAGGGCCGATCGAACTTTCCACAACCCGGTTCGTTCGCTACAGTGAACGTTAACGAATTCGTTAAGGAACCGAAGATGCGTGCCAGCGACGTGGTCCCGATCAGCGAGGCGCGAGCGCGCTTGACCGAGCTCGCCGAGGAAGTCGTGGGGGCCGGGGCCGAAAAGATCCTGACCAAGAACGGCGCGAGCTACGTAGCCATAGTCGACGCCAAAAAGCTCGACTATTACCACACGCTCGAAGAGGAGCACGCCAGCCTGGTGCTGCTGGACGACGCCGAGGTCGGGCTGCGCCAAGTGCTGGAGGGGGAGGTCGTCACCGAAGACGAACTCAACCGCCTGCTTGCGGGCTGAACGCCCGTGGCGCTACCCCAGCGAGCCTCCGTCGTCGCGACGCCGCACTTCGCTGCCTGCCTGGAGGAGGCGAGGGCGTTCATTGTCGAGCAGGACGAGACGACCGCGGACGACCGCTTTCGTGCGCTTCGTGCCGAGTTGCGTGAGATGACCGAGACGCTCCGATGGGCGCCAGCCGGTGGTCGCCCTGCGCGGTTTTTCGGCGGGCGGTCCGTTCAAGCGCAGATTCGTGCCCGCAAGGTTCAAGCCCTTGCCGATGAGGCGCGGTTGCCGCACGTGCGTGAGTATGTGCTCAAGCGTCACGTGGTGCTGTATGCACATTCGAGCGACCGGGTAGTGCTCCTGGCGATGCGGCATCAGCGCCAGTTGAGCTACGCGGTTTGAGGAGGGCTCTCCGTGCAGGCCGATGCCTACCTATCCGCTTGTCGTCGACCCGCTTCGGCGGGTTTTTTCGTCCACGAGTGGAGTGGCAAAGCCGGTCCCGCCACTCCCGTGATGTCGGAATAAGGTGGCGGGAAAGTGCCCGATGACGGCCGCGCGGTTGAGCGCCGCTACCGCGCGGTCAGCGCGACAGGCTCCTGCCCGCGCTTAGCCTGCATCGCGAAGAGATGCTCGAAGCGGTCTGCATCGAGCGGGCGATGGAACAGGAAGCCCTGTCCCAGTTCGCAATGTCGCTCCTTCAGAAACGACAGTTGCGCCTCCGTTTCGATGCCTTCCGCGAGCACGGTCATGCCGAGCGCGTGTGCCATTTGAATGATTGCGATGACGATGGATCGCTTGCGCGGCTCGCTCTCGATGCCCTGCACGAAGCTTTGGTCGACCTTGAGTTCATGGACGGGCAAACGGCTGAGATAGGCCAGAGACGAATAGCCCGTGCCGAAGTCGTCGATGCTCGCGACGATGCCGTGCTCGGCGAGCCGGGAAAGGAGCTCCGTTCCCCCGTCGAGATCTTCCATCAGCGTCCCCTCGGTCAGCTCGAGGCAGATCGCCCGCTGCGGGACGCCGCGGCGCTCGAGAAGATCGCAGATGTGCTCGACGAAGCGGGGTTCGTGAAACTGCTCGGCCGCGATGTTGATCGAGATCCGGGGCGGCTCGTATCCCTGCTCGCGCCACAACGCCACCTGACCCACGACCTTGTTCAGCACCCATTCGTTGATCGTGGTGATCAATCCGGCGCGGATCGCGGCGGGAATGAAACGTCCGGCCGGAACTTCCCCGAGCACGTCGTCTTTCCAGCGCAGCAGGGCCTCGGCGCCGACGAGCTTGCCGCTCTCGAGCTCGCTTTGCGGCTGATAGACGATCTCGAAGCGGTCGTTGTCGATCGCCGCTCTCAGGCTGGTCGCCAGCGTTACACGTTGTTGAACCGCCACCTGCATCTGCGACGAGAAGAACTGGAAGCTGTTGCGCCCACGGCGCTTCGCCTCGTTCAGCGCGGTGCCGGCATGCCGCAGCAATTCGCCTGCTTCCGAACCATCGTCCGGCGCAATGCTGATTCCCATGCACGCTCCGCCGAGCACCTCGTGGGTGCGCAGGCAGAACGAGACCGAGAGATAGTCGAGAACTTCGACCGCGACGCGCCGAAGCCCGTCATTGTCCGCGCCTCTGAGGACGGCCGCGAACTGGTCCGCTCCAACCCGTGCCAGGGTATGAGCATTGCACAGGCTGCGGCGCAGCCGGTCGGCGGCTTGGCGCAGGAGCAGGTCGCCAACTTCATGTCCGAGCGAGTCGTTGACGCCCTGGAAGTCGTCCAGATCGATCAGCAGCACCGCGACCCGCTCGCCCGTTTTTCGCGCTTCGGCAAGGCAGCCGGACAGCCGGGAGGCCAGCAGCTCCCGGTTGGGCAAGCCGGTGAGGCTGTCGTGCGTGGTCGCGTATTCCGCGCGCTCGCGCGCAGTGGCCAAGGCGGCGCTTTCGCCGAAAATCGCGACGAAGTTCTGAGTCTGGCCCCCTGCGTCCTTCACGCTGTAGATCGTCAGCCATTCCGGAAAGATCTCTCCGCTCTTGCGTCGATTCTGGATTTCTCCCTGCCAGTGGCCCTGTTCAATCAGCCCGCGCCACATCCGGTGGTAGAACTCCTTCGAATGCAGGCCCGACTTGAGCAAGTTCGGGCGCTTCCCCACGGCCTCGTCGCGCGCGTAGCCGGTGACCCGGGTAAACGTGTCGTTCACCGTGAGGATGACGCCCTCGGCATCGGCGATCAGAACTGCATCGTCGGTGCGGCGCAGCGCCTCCGCGGGTGAGGGGGCAGGCGCAATGTCCGCCGCGCGATCGAGCTCGGTGGCCTGCACGCATAACGCCACGACCTCGCCTTTCTCGTCGAAAACCGGGAAGCGACTGCTCGCAAGCCGGACACGACGCGGGCCGAGGTCGAGTTCCGAGGTTGACGCGGTCGGCGCCATTCGCTCCATTGCCTCGAAATCACGAGCGCGAATCTGTCGGGCCGCTTCTGGCTCGAACAAGTCAGCGTCGGTGTGGCCCAGGACGTCCGCTGAGCGCAGGCCGAACACCTCCTCGAAACGTCGATTGACGAATTCATAGCGACCATCGAGATCCTTGAGCGCGATGAGCGTGACGGACTGGTCGATCATCGTTGCGAGCAGGGTGGCATAGGGCGGGGCGTTCGGCTTGCGGGCGGAGCCTGTCTTGGGAATGCTTGTTTCACCGGGCGGCAACCCGAACGAGACGACGAACCCGAGCAGCCCGCCGCACTGAAACACGGGTTCGACGCGATTTTCGAACACCCATGTTGGCAGAACAGGAGGCTTGTCGTCGTCGGGCCGTCCGCTGCCCGCCACCGGAATCCGCACGCCCGCCGTCAGAGTGACGCCGAGGGCAGCGGCCGCAGCCGAAGCCCGTTCGTTCGCCTTAACCAGACGGCCGTGAGCGTCGAAAACGACGACGCCCTCGGGGCTCGATAACCGGGTCACGGCGGCTTCGAGCAACTGAAGCCGTTGCTCGGTTTCCATTTGCACCAGCCTCGCTTCGACACCGTCGGTGATGGCGGAAATCAGCGCGAGACTCTGCGGGCTGTAATCGCGTCGCAGCCCGCTGAGGTCCAGCACGCCGAGGACTGAACGATCAATGGGGTCGTGAATGAGCGACGCGGAGCACGTCCATTTCTGAACTTCCTCCCGGTAATGCTCCGACGCGTGAACCTGAACGGGTTGATCGGCGGCAAGTGCGGTACCGATCGCGTTCGTGCCCATCGTCGCCTCGCGCCAGTTGTATCCGGGGACCAGGCACGCCGTCTCGATCGCATCGCGAAGCTGTGCGTCTCCCTCGACATCGAGAATCGTGCCCTGGGAGTCGGTGAGGATCATCACGGTGCCGGTATGTGCGAGAAAACCGCGCGCCTGGACCAGGAACGGCGCGGCCGCCGCCAGCAGCCGCTCGTTGTGGCGCCGCAGTGTTTCGAGCTCACCCCGCTCCAGAGGCGGGTGGGGATCTCCGAACGGACTGACGTGTTTCGCAACGCAGCGCCGCCACGACTCGTTGATTGCAGGTCGAATGACGGGAAGCGGTCGTGACAGGTGCCCCTTCAGAAGCGCCTCCCACGCGGTCTTTACCCGTGCGTTGTTCTCGGGTCGGGACAACCAGCTCGATTGAATCGCTCTCGACATGCGTTGCTCCCATTTCTGCGCTGCTATCGACTTTGAGTCGCAGGAACGGGCGGAAATTCATTCCGAATCCGGCGCCCGATCAGCCGGCTGCTTCGCTCACGGCGAGGGCGCCGCGCAGATCGGCGATCAGGTCCTGCGGGTGCTCGATCCCGACGCTGAGGCGGACCAGGCCCTCGCCGATCCCGCTCCGTGCCCGCGCTTCGGGCGATATGCAACTGTGCGTCGTGCTCGCCGGGTGGCAGGCGAGGCTGTCGACATCGCCCAGCGACACGGCTTGTGTGAAGAGCTTCAGGTTGTCCAGCAGGGCCGCGGCGGCGGTGCGGGTGCCTCGCGCGAGTTCGAACGACACGATGCCCCCGTACCCGCCTTCCATCTGTCGCCGCGCGAGCGCGTGTTGCGGATGGCCCGGGAGCCCCGGGTAGTGTGTTGCAGCCACCGCGGGGTGCGTCGACAGAAAGGCGGCGACTTCGGTGGCCCCCTCGCAATGGGCCGCCATGCGCAGGGGCAGAGTCTTCACGCCGCGCAGGATCAAGAAGGCTTCGTGCGGGGCAAGATTACCGCCCACATGCCCCATGCCGGTTGCGCGCACCTGGGCGATCAACGGCTGTGGGCCGGCGAGCACGCCGCCGGTGCTGTCACCGTGACCGCCCAGGTATTTCGTCATCGAATGCATCACGAGATCGATGCCGTGTTCGAGCGGACGCGTCAGGCACGGCGAGCAGAAGGTGTTGTCAGCGATCGTCATGATGCCGCGCGCCCGCGCCATCGCGGCAACGGTCGCGAGGTCGTGCAGGTGCAGCGTGGGGTTGGTCAGCGTTTCGACCCAGATCAGGCGGGTTGCGGGCGAGAGACTCGCTTCCAGCCCGCGCTCCGCCGCGTCCACGACCCGGATTCCGAAGCGCCCGCCGAAGGCGTTGAACAGGCTCTCCGTGCCGCCGTAAAGCGGCCCGAGAAACACGATCTCGTCGCCAGGGGCGAGCAGCGACAGCACGGTCGAGCACACGGCGGCCGTGCCGCTGCTGAACGCGACGGCAGCCTCCGCGCCTTCCAGGTCAGCGATCTTGTCTTCCAGCACCTTGACGGTGGGGTTGGCGAAACGGCTGTAACGGAAGCCGTCGGCCTCGCCGGCAAAGATCGCGGCGCCGTTGGCGAGCGTGACGTACGCGAAGGCGGACGTCTGGTTGATCGGCGTCGAGATCGCGCCGCTTTCCGGGTCCGGAGTCTGGCCGGCATGGACTGCGCGGGTGCGTAGGTGATTCATTGCCGGATTCTCATAATGTGGAGAGGCCGACAATTGTCGCACCGGTTATTCCGCCCGGTGCTGTGGTCGGGTATTTCACTGCGGGCATATGCGATAGCGGTGGATGCCGAAATCCTGTCGGCGCGGGCCTTCGACCCGAGACGCGATGCAGGCGGCTTGGGATCGGACGGCGCGATTGACGGCAGATCGACGCCGCTATAAGGTTGCGTAAGTTAACCGTTAATCAAGATAACCAGAGCACGATGCAAGGCTTCTTCAGATCCTACCTGTTGGTCTACCGGCCCCTGATCCAGGCGCTGAATCAGTTGCTCCAGCCCTACGAGCTGTCCTACTCCTTGTGGCAAGTCATGGTCTATCTGCACGAGCATGCCCATGTCTCGCTCGTTCAGATCTCGCAGCACTACGGTATCGAAAAGCCCGGCGTGACGCGCCGGGTGCAGCGTCTGGAGGAACTGGGTTATCTGAGTTGCATTCCGGGAAACGACCGGCGCGAGAAGGCGGTTGCACTGACCGAACAAGGCCTGCGCGTCTATTCCGAATGCCGGGGGAAGATCACCGCGCTCGAACAACAGGTCACTGCCGGCATCGACTCTACTGCACTCAAACAGACGGTTGCCGTCTTCGGACAACTGCTCGGCAATCTCAAATAACGATCCCAAACGACACTCTCTCCCCAACATGCAATCGTCACCTCTCTGGACCCGCGACTTCCTGATCGTCTCGGGCGTGAACTGCCTTCTGGCCCTCGTGTTCTACATGCTGATCGTGGTGGTCGGCGCCTATGCGGTCGAGGCATACGGTTCGTCGCTGAGCCAGGCCGGTCTGGTCGCCGGCATCTTCGTCATTGGCACTCTGCTGGGGCGGCTCGTCATCGGCCAACTGGTCGACGTCATCGGCCGGAAAAGAACCCTGATCCTCGGGGCGGCGGCCTTTGCGCTGACCACCTGCCTGTATTTCCTCAGCAATTCCGTCGCGACGCTGCTCGTCGTGCGTTTCCTGCACGGGCTGGCGCTGGGTGTGGGCAGTACGGCTGCGGGCACTGCGGTTGCGCATATCATCCCGCCCGAGCGCAAGGCGGAGGGCATCGGCCACTTCAGCCTCAGCACTACCTTGTCCTCGGCGATCGGCCCCTTCCTGGGCCTGTGGCTGCTGCAGCACGCGGGTTTCGACTGGATCTTCGCGTCCTGCCTGGCGGTCGCGGTAATCGGCCTGGTGGCGGCCACCTGGCTGAAGGTTCCCGAACTCGACGCCGCGCACCGGGAAATCCGCGGCTTCGAGTTTTCCTTCGGCCGGCTGCTCGAGTCGCGTGCGATTCCGGTCGCCGCGGTGGCCTTCCTCGCCGGGCTGTGCTACGCGAGCGTGCTGGCCTTCATCAATGTCTATGCGGTCGAGCTCGGACTCGTCAGCGCTGCGAGCTTTTTCTTCATCGTGTATTCGGCGCTGGTGCTGTGCACCCGCCCGCTGACCGGCCGGCTGATGGACCGGAAAGGATCCGCCATCGTCGTCTATCCGTGCTGCGTGCTCCTCGCGCTCGGGCTGGTCCTGCTCGCGAACGCGCAGACCGCGGTCACGCTGCTAACGGCCGCGGCATTGATCGGCTTGGGATTCGGAAACCTGCAGTCGGCGCTGTACGCGGTTTCGGTGAAGGTCGTCGCACCCCAACGCATGGGCATGGCGACCTCGACGTTCTTCATCTTCCTGGACGCCAGCCTGGGCTTCGGACCTTATCTCCTGGGGCTGACGATCTCGGAGACGGGTTACCGCAATCTGTATTGGGGCATGGCAGCGCTCGCCGTCCTGTGCGCGGGGGCGTTCTACCTGCTCCACGGCCGGCATGTGGTGCGATTGCGGGCCACCGTAACCGGCAACTAAGGCGGCCCGCGCCGTTCGGAGGAGCATGACGATGAGAGGCAAGTGAGTCTTCGACGCCGCTCCAACGTTGTGCGTCAGCCGCGCCGAGCCGTTTCGATCGCCGCGATGTCGATCTTTCTCATCTGCATCATCGCCTCGAAAGCGCGCTTGGCCGCCGCGCGATCCGGATCGGCAATCGCAGCCGTGAGGGCGCGGGGCGTGATCTGCCACGACAAGCCCCACTTGTCCTTGCACCAGCCGCATGCGCTTTCCTGGCCACCGTTGCCGACAATCGCGCTCCACAAACGATCGGTCTCGGCCTGGTCGTCGGTTGCAATCTGGAACGAAAACGCCTCGTTGTGCGTGAATTCGGGACCGCCGTTCAGACCGAGACAAGGGATGCCGATCACGGTGAACTCGACCGTCAGGACGTCGCCCTCTTTGCCCGAGGGATAGTCGCCGGGCGCGCGAAGGATCGTTCCCACCGCGCTATCAGAGAACGTCCTGGCGTAGAACTGCGCCGCTTCCAAGGCGGTGCCGTCGTACCAGAGACAGATCGTATTCTTGCTGACCACATTCGTTCTCCCGCTTCTTGATGCAATGCACACAGGGCTTTGCGTCGAGTTGCCGCCGACCGGCGTTCCGCGAGGTGACCGGTCACGCGACCTGTCGGCTGTGTCCCCTGCGCGAACGGACGCGCATGGGCACCTTGCGTTCGATCTGCGCCGAGAGAGGGCATTCGTCCCGACTCCGGTTTTCCGCCTTTCCGGTCACCGGGAGCCTGCGACTGGATTCATGCAGCAATCGCCGGACCCGGCACGCCTAGGTGTCGACCGGACGCTTGCTCAATCGAGAGAGCCGGCAAACCGTGACACCAGCTCGAGAACGACAGCCGGTCGCTCCCGGTGCGGCACGTGTCGGGTGTCGGGCACGACTTCGACTTGAGCACGGCCGTTCGAAAGATTCCCGATGATCTCCGCATGGCAGGTCGATCCGTACTCGTCTTGGTTACCGTGAATCGCCAGTACTGGGCAGGCCACCCGCGGGAGCACGGTATCGAGCGACCACGACGCGAACTCGAGGTCGAGCCAGTTTTCCGTCCAGGCGTCGAGCACCCATGCAGTCTTGTCGCCGTGATATTTTGCGAGCCGCCCGATCTGAGTCTCGTCGCGGAATTGCTCTTTCGCTTGAGCGATGCTGCGCAGCGTCAGCTCTTCCGGAAAAACTTGCGCAGACTCGGTAATCAGCGCCTCGCACTCCGCCGCGAATGCGGCCGCGCAATGAATGGCCATCGCGCCGCCGACGCTGTGCCCGAAGGCGATGAAGCGCCCGATCCCGAGCTGCTCGCGGACCGCAGGAAAATACGTTGCCGCCTCGTCCGCGATGAAATCCAGCGCAGGGCGTGCGCGGCGGGGACCGGACTTCCCGAAACCGAGCCGGTCGTACGCGACGACTCGGCGTCCCGCGGCCGCGCTGAGCTCGGCCGGAAAATCCCGCCAAAGCTCGACGCAACCGAGGGAATCGTGGAAGAGCACGATCGGGGCCGCCGTCGAACGCATGTTCGACGGAGTCCAGGAGCGCGCGTAAATGCGTCCCTGGGGGTGTTCCACCCAGGAGTCGTGCGTACGGATGCTGGGGGTACTCAGATCGGTCATTTTTGATTGTCTCCTGTGGGGTGCTTCATGATCGACGGGTGAGGCAGCCTGCGGGGAGCCGGTCGAGCCTTCACGCTCCTGTTCTTCCGTCGTATCGTTGTGCCAACTCTTGTTGACGTTGACGTGAACGTCAATATACAGAAGATCAAGCTCACCTTGGAACGTTCGATCGTTCGGGAAAACCCCCGGCAGGCGGCAAGCGGCGTTTGTCGTCGATCCGGCGTCCGGGCAATCACCCGATCGGCTTACCTCCACAGCGATGATGCCGGCGCAGTAGCGACAGTCGGCCGTGGAACCGTACGATCGCGGCCTCGATCACGACACTTCGAATCCGAAGGATGGCCGCCCGGAGTCGCCGACGGCGGCGCCGCGCAAGGGGAGGCGCGGCGCTGGACTCGCTGCATGAGGCGGAGCAGGGGCCGGGTGCGTCGAGCGATCGCGTGCAGCCGGCCGGCCGCACGCTGAGGAGCGTGTCAGTCTTCGACGCGGAAACCGACTTTCACCTTGACCTGGTAGTGCGCGATCTTGCCGTCGCGCAGGTGTCCGCGGATCTCCGTCGCCTCGAACCAGTCGAGATTGCGGATCGACCGGCTCGCGTCCTCGATCGCGTTGCGGATGGCGTCGTCGATGCCGTTGGGCGACGAGCCGACGAGTTCGACGAGCTTGTAGACGTGATTCTGGTCCGACATCGTTTTCTCCTTCTGGGTTAGGCCGGTTGGATTCCCCAGTATAGGAGGGCGCTACGAGCTTGCCCGACGACGGTCGCTGCCGGTGGTCGGGCGACGTGGTCGGGACATCGGTTCTCTCAAGCCTCGGATTCGTTTTTTGCGCGCGACGCCAGCCCCGCGCGCTCGGGACACAAGGATTTGCCGGCGTTCGCGCGGAGGAAGGCTTCGAGCGCGTCGGCGCCGAGCGGCTTGCTGAAATGATGGCCTTGGGCGAAATCGCAACCGATGCGTCGCAGAAAGTCGGCCTGCGCCTGGGTCTCCACCCCTTCGGCAATGACGGAAAGGCCCAGGCTTTTCGCGATTGCGACGACGGCCCGCGTCAGCGAGCGATCGTTCCGGTCGTCCGGAAGGCCACTGACGAAGGACCGGTCGATCTTGAGACGATGCACCGGGAAGCGCTTGAGATAGGCGAGCGACGAGTAGCCGGTGCCGAAGTCGTCGATGCTGACATTCACGCCGGCGGCGACGAGCTCGGTGAGGACGAGAACGGCCCGCTCGGGATGCTCCATCACCATGCCTTCGGTGACCTCGAATTCGAGGTCCTGCGGTGGCAGCCCGGTCTCGGTCAGCACCGTCAGCAGGCGCGCCGCGAGGTCGCCCCGGCGGAATTGGCGCGGCGACAGGTTCACCGCGATCCGCCCCGAGAAGAGGCCGGCTTCCTTCCACGCTCTGGTGCGCGCCGCGGCTTCGCGGAGCACCCATTCCCCGATCGGCTCGATGAGGCCGGATTCTTCGGCGAGCGAGATGAACCGCGCCGGCAGGATCGTGCCTTTTTCCGGGTGCTCCCAGCGGATCAACGCTTCGATCCCCTCGACCTTGCCGCTCGCGAGGCTGATCGACGGCTGGAACACGAGCTTCAGTTCATCCCGTTCGAGCGCGGCGCGCAGGCTGTTGGCCATGAACAGGCGCTCGCTCGCCTGCAGGTTGATCTCGGGCGCGAAAAAGCGATAACCGTTGCGCCCCTCCTGTTTCGCGCGATACATCGCCATGTCGGCCTGCCGCAACAGCGTTTCGGCGTCGACGCTGTCGGACGGGTAGCACGCGATGCCGATGCTCGCGGAGATGAACTGGGCCTGGCCGTGGAGGATGTATGGTCGTTCGACCGCGTCGAGGATGTTGCGGGCGATGATTCCGGCTTCGTCCGGACTATGCAGGTCGTCGAGCAGCACGGTGAATTCGTCGCCACCGAGCCGGGCGATCGTGTCGCTCGTGCGCACGCAGCCGGCGAGCCGCTCCGCAACGCGCTGCAACAGCTCGTCGCCCGCCTGGTGGCCGAGTGTGTCGTTGATCGGCTTGAAGCGGTCGAGGTCGATGAAGAGCAGCGCGAGCACGTTGCCGTGTCGCTCGGCCCGCGCGAGCATGTCCGACAGGCGCTCGCGGAACAGCAGACGGTTCGGCAATTGGGTCAGCGCGTCGTAATGCGCGAGATGCTGCAGCCTCGACTCGTACTGCTTTGCCGCCGAGATGTCCGAGAACACCGACACGAAGATCGGCTCCTCCTGCCCCGAGGGGGCCCGGCTGACGCTGCTCCACGCGGGGTACCGTTCGCCGTTCTTGCGCCGTCCCCAGACTTCGCCCTGCCACACGCCGGTTTCCATGATGATCCGGCGTCGTTCTTCGCGATGGGCCGCCTCGGTCTCGATCAGGAGCATCGACAGCGGCTGGCCGATCACGTCCGCGGGGGCGTAGCCGGTGATTGTCGAAAAAGCGCGATTGACGGTGAGAATGTGCCCGCACCGGGTGATGACCACGCCTTCGGCCGCGCTTTCGAGCGCCTTGGCCGCCAGCGCGAGCTTCTCCTCGGCGCGGTCGCGTTCGGTCGCGCGCTGCAGCAGCAGTTGCTGTGCCCTGCCGAGCGCGCGTCCGACTTCGTCGGGCTCTTCGATCGAGGACTCGCGGACGACGACCGGGTCGCCTCGTCCGAGTGCCAGCGCAGGCGCGACGAGCGCCTGGACCGGTTCGGCAATCCGACGGCTGAGCGTGACGGCGAGCGCGAGGCTGCCGAGCAGCAACAGAAGCAGGCCCGTTGCGTAGTAACCGGCGGAGATCCTCAGGCCGGCGGTCAGCCTCGCCTGCGGAATACCGATCGCGACGGACCACCCGTAACGCCCCGAACGGATATAGAAGCCGCTGACCGGAATGCCTTCGATCGTTGACGCTTCCAGCCACCCCTCGGGGGCCTGCCGCATCGCGTGCACCAGCGCGGGCACCGCGTCGCGCCCCGCGAATCGCTCGCCGTCCGGGATACGGGCGATGAATTTCCCGGCCCGGTCGATGATCCCCACGATCCAGTCCCGCGGAAGTTGTTGCTGATAGAGGCGCTCACGCAGGCGCACCGGGTCGATGCCGAGGCTGAGCGCATAGAGTGCCGTGCCGTCGCGCATCACGGGGACCTCGATGGACAGCATAGGGTAGCCGGTGAGGCCGCTGATGAAAAGGTCGGAAACCCGGGCCTTGCCCGTCTGCAGAACCTGCTTCGATAAATCGGGATTGCCGTGCGATGGCAAGGCTGTCCCCGGCGGTCTGAGCAGGTTGAGGAGCTGTCGTCCTTGTGCGTCGCTCAGCACGATCGTGAATCCGGAGGTATGGCTCAGCACACTGGACGCCTGCCGGTGAAATGCTGCGAGATCCCCGCGATCGATTTCACCGGACACGGCAAGCGCCTGCAGGACGGCCTGGTCCGCGTCGAGTTGGTCTTCCACCGCCCGCAAGAGCCTGCGCGACGCGACTTCCACCTCGAGCAGCGCTTCGGTCCGCTCTCGCTGGTACGACGCATAGGTGACGACCGCGACGAGCAGCCACGCCGGCAAGACACAGGCGACGACGAGCAGCATCACCGTAGAGCGGATAGTGCGGCGGCGCAGGATCGGAAGACGCAAGCTGACTTTTCTCCAAACGGCGACGCACCTGAAAGCCGGGCTTCGCTGCGAGGGCAGGGCGCGGACAGGGAAGGAGCGGTGGTCCTCGCCGGCGCTGCACGAGACTGCGGCGCCGCACGCGCCGGGGGAAAGCGCTTGGAACCCTTCCTTTTTTTTCGGCGAAGTATGCCAGAACTCGGGGGCGAGCCGAGGGGACTTCCGGCGGACGGCGGTCTTTCGATTTCGGCCGCGCGGCCTCACCAGCGCCGGAAGAAGACCGGGCAGTCGGAACCTTCGGGGCAGAGCGTTCGCGCCAGCATCTGCGGGCGTTCTTCCTCCCACGAATACTCGCTCGGGTAGCTCAGGATGCGGATGCGCCAGAGGGCGGCGGGTTCGAGCAACGGCGCATTCATCGCGACGTACATGTCGAGTTCGGCGTGCGTGCCTTCATGGACCAGCCGGTGGAGCTCGTCGAGGACGAGCTGGTTGGGCGCCGCGGTCGAGGCGTCGAGCGGGGGCGAGGCACTCCGGTCCACGATGCAGAGGATGTAGTGCGCCTGGTAGTACGAGTCCAGCACCGAGATCCAGCAATCGAATCCGTTTGTCGACGGCGTTACGTCCTCGGCCCGCGCGACCGGGATCGCGAGGAGCAGCGCGAGGACGACTCGGAGAAAAAGCGCGGGTTTCATGATCTTTCCTTGATGCGACAACACAAGCGCATCGCGCGATCGAAGGGCGTCGGTCGGTGCCGGCAGTGTGCGGGTTACGCATACTAGCTAACAAAAATGAATATCGCGATGTCCTCGA
The DNA here is from genome assembly GCF_036675785.1 of Aromatoleum sp. Classification (NCBI taxonomy): domain Bacteria; kingdom Pseudomonadati; phylum Pseudomonadota; class Betaproteobacteria; order Rhodocyclales; family Rhodocyclaceae; genus Aromatoleum; species Aromatoleum sp. Next base: position 58,319 of record NZ_JAKFEF010000025.1, on the reverse strand, counting down.
ACGAGGCAATGGCAGTTCGGCGTGCATCACTTGGCGGGCCGCCGCCGGATCGCAGAAATACGTCGCGGCTGGCTACAATGCACGGGTCTGTGGAGGGAAAAAGCCGATGACTGATTCGATCCCGCCCGCGGCCGAGCCGCCGCTGCCGACCGTCGAGGTCGAGCCCGCCGCTACGCCTGTTCGCGCCGTCATCTGGCTGCATGGCCTCGGCGCCGACGGCCACGATTTCGAACCCGTCGTCGCCGAGTTCGACCCCGACCGCCTGCCTCCGACGCGGTTCGTCTTCCCGCACGCGCCGATGCGACCGGTGACGATCAACGGCGGTTATGTCATGCGCGCCTGGTACGACATCGTCTCGCTCGACTTTTCGCAGCGCCGCGAGGATCCGCGTGGCGTGATCGAATCGGCGCGAATGCTCGAACGGCTGCTCGCGCGCGAGAACGCCCGCGGCATTCCGGACGAACATATCGTGCTCGCGGGCTTTTCGCAGGGCGGCGCGATCGCGTTGCATGCCGGCCTGCGGCACCCGCGGCGCCTCGCCGGCATCCTCGCGCTGTCGACCTACCTGCCTCTCGCCGAGACGCTGTCGGCCGAGGCCCACCCGGCCAATCGCGACGTCCCGATTTTCATGGCGCACGGGCACGGCGACACGGTGATTCCCTACGATTTCGGCGAGCGGTCGGGCGAGTTGCTCCGCGCGCAGGGGTACGACGTCGCGTGGCATCCGTACTTCGCGGAGCATGGTCTGGTGATGGAAGAGGTGCGTGACATCGAAGCCTGGCTCGGCGAGGTGCTCGGCGCGGCCGAGGGCTGACCGGCGCCGCGACCGACAACGCGGAGGACCGTCGAAGGGCGGCAGCAGGGCTTCGACAGGCTTAGCCCGAACGGTATCCCGGTCCGGCGTTGGTAAACGGGATCCCGCGTCAAGAATTTGAAGCCGCGTCCGCATCGACGACGGGAGCTCCTGCCGGAGGATTGGCGCCGGCCTCGGGAAGCGGGTCCACGTCCAATCCCGTTTAGAATCGCCCCTTTTCCGGACGGCGCCGTTCTTCGCCCGCCCGATCTTCGACCCCGGACACTGGAATCACCCATGCTGCGACTCACCGAGCTCAGGCTGCCGCTCGATCACCCGCCGGAAGCGCTCCGCGCGGCGATCGTCGGACGCCTCGGCATTTCCGCCGCCGACCTCGTCGATTTCACCGTTTTCAGGCTGAGCTGCGACGCGCGCAAGGTCGCGGCGATGACGCTGATCTACACGCTTGACGTGACCGTGCGCGACGAACCCGCGGTGCAGCGCAAGTTCGCCGGGGATCGCCACGTCGCGCCGGCGCCGGACACGAATTACCGCTTCGTCGGGCGCGCGCCCGAAGGCTTCGCGAACCGGCCGGTCGTCGTCGGCTTCGGGCCGTGCGGGATTTTCGCCGCGCTCGTGCTGGCGCAGATGGGCTTCCGGCCGATCGTGCTCGAGCGCGGCAAGGCGGTGCGCGAGCGCACGAAGGACACCTGGGGCCTGTGGCGCAGGAACGTGTTGAACCCGGAGTCGAACGTGCAGTTCGGCGAGGGCGGCGCGGGCACGTTCTCCGACGGCAAGCTCTACAGCCAGATCAAGGACCCGAAGCATTACGGCCGCAAGGTGCTGACGGAGTTCGTCAAGGCCGGCGCGCCCGAGGAGATCCTGTACGTCGCGAAACCGCATATCGGCACGTTCCGGCTCGTCTCGATGGTCGAGACGATGCGTGCCGAGATCATCGCGCTCGGCGGCGAGATCCGCTTCGAGCAGCGCGTGACCGATCTGCTGATCGAGGACGGTCACGTGCGTGGCCTCGTGTTCGCGTCGGGCGAGGCGCTGCGCTGCGACCACGTCGTGCTCGCGCTCGGTCACAGCGCGCGGGACACCTTCGAGATGCTGCACGCGCGCGGCGTGTTCATGGAGCCGAAGCCGTTCTCGATCGGCTTCCGCATCGAGCACCCGCAGTCGCTGATCGACCGCGCGCGCTTCGGTCCGAACGCCGGGCACCCGCTGCTCGGCGCCGCCGATTACAAGATCGTGCATCACGCGAAGAACGGGCGCTCGGTGTACAGCTTCTGCATGTGCCCGGGCGGCACGGTCGTCGCCGCGACGTCCGAGCCGAACCGCGTCGTCACGAACGGCATGAGCCAGTATTCGCGCAACGAGCGCAACGCGAACGCCGGCATCGTCGTCGGCATCACGCCCGAGGACTATCCCGGCGGGCCGCTAGCGGGCATCGAGTTTCAGCGGCGCTGGGAGTCGCGCGCATTCGAGCTCGGCGGTGGCACCTACGAGGCGCCGGGCCAGCTCGTCGGCGACTTCATCGCAGGGCGGCCGTCGACGGCGCTCGGTTCGGTCGAGCCGTCGTACCAACCCGGCGTCAAGCTCGGCGACCTGTCGACGAGCCTGCCGGACTACGCGATCGCCGCGATCCGCGAGGCGCTGCCGGCGTTCGAGCGGCAGATTAAGGGCTTCTCGATGCCCGACGCGGTGCTGACCGGCGTCGAGACGCGGACGTCGTCGCCGCTGCGGATCACGCGCGGCGAGGACCTGCAGAGCCTGAACGTGAAGGGCCTGTACCCGGCCGGCGAAGGCGCGGGCTACGCGGGCGGCATCCTGTCGGCGGGCGTCGACGGGATCCGCGTCGCCGAAGCGGTCGCTGGCGCGCTGCTCGGGGAGGCCGTCCATGCATGAGCGCGACGAGGGGAAAGAGATGGACGAACGTCTGACGAAGATCGAGACGAAGATCGCGCTGTCCGAGGATCTGCTCGAAGAGCTGAACCTGACGGTGTACCGGCAGCAGCTGCAGATCGACCGGCTGCAACAGCAGGTCCTCGAACTCGCGCGGCAGCTCGCCGCGGCCGCACCCGCCGACCGTCCGCGCGACCTGCGCGACGAGATTCCGCCGCATTACTGAGCTGTTCGCTGGTTCACGCGGCAGGCGTGCAGGCCGCGAAATCCCCTCCGCAACTCACTCTCCGGCAATCGGCGACCGATCACGACGATGCGCGACCGGCGCTGCTCGTCGGCTGCCCACTCGGTGCCGTAGTCGAATCCTGCGACGCGCTGCACGCCCTGGAAGACGAGGCGCGCGGGCTGGTTCGGCACCGCGAGCACCCCTTTGTAGCGAAGGAGGTCGTCGCCGTGGCGGTCGAGCATGTCCTGCACGAACGCCCCGACGCGATCGAGGTCGACTTCGCCGTCGTGTTCAAGCAGCAGCGAACCGATCTCGTCGCCGTGATTTTTTCGCGCGAAAGCGCGCGGACCCGCGGCCGGTCGAAAGCGCGGCGCGGCCTCGTCGGCGAGCAGGGTTTCATTGAGGTTGAAACCGCGGATGTCGAGAAGGTCGCCGATGTCGAGCGGGCCGGCGACGAGCCGGCGCAGCGGCGCGCGGGGGTTGATGCGCGCGAGCCGCTCGACGAGCGCGTCGACCGCTTCGGCCCGGACGCCGTCGCTCTTCGAGACCAGAATCCGGTCGGCGAAGCCGATCTGCTTCTGCAGCACCGGGTGCTCGTCGAGCTGACGCGGCGCGTGGATCGCATCGACGACGGTCAGCACGCCGTCGAGGAGATAGGTTTCGGCGAGCTCCGGTTCGGCGAAGAAGGTCTGGATCACCGGACCGGGATCGGCGAGGCCGGTGGTCTCGATGACGACGCGGTCGAACGCGACTTCGCCGGCGGCGCGGCGCGACGCGAGGTCGACGAGGTTCTTCGCCAGGTCGCCGCGCACGGTGCAGCACAGGCAGCCGTTTGTCATCTCGACGACTTCCGCGCTCTGCTGCACGAGGAGTTCGCTGTCGATGTTCACCGGCCCGAACTCGTTCTCGATCACCGCGATGCGCTGGGCGTGCGACGTGGTCAGGATGCGGTTCAGCAACGTCGTCTTGCCTGCGCCGAGAAAGCCGGTGAGCACCGTGACCGGGATCGGGGCGAACCCGGCGGCGCCCGCTTCGTTATCGTTGCTGTCGCCGGTCGTGCCCCGGCCGGCGGAGTCGGGGCCGGGAGCGTCGGGGTTGGGGTCGTTGGGGTTGGGCGTGCTTGTCATGCTCGATCTCCGTCCGATTGTCGCGGCACTCAGCAACAGCGGCCGGTGCCGCCGTTGTAGCGCGCCTCCTGCCGCTCGCGGAAGAACTCTTCGTAGCTCATCACCGGGCGGTCCGGATGCGTAGCCTTCACGTGCGCGACGTACGTGTCGTAGTCGGGCATGCCCACCATCAGGCGGGCAGCCTGCCCGAGATACTTGCCGAGCTTCGACAGGTCGTTGAACACGACGTCTTAGGCCCGGGCGCTTTCCGGTTCGACGCCGGGTGCGCCCACTTCCCGCGTCGTCGGGTGCGAGCTGCGGTACGCCTGCCAGCAGGAGCTCATGCCGTAGGCGAGGATGCTCACGACCACGACCATGAAGAACGCCGACAGGCCCGCGTCGATCTGGTTGTTGAGGATGATCTGCTGCATCTGATCGATGTTCTTCGCCGGCGCGAGCAGTTCGCCGCGTGCCAGCGCGTCCTGGTAGCGCGACGCCTGCGCGAGGAAGCCGACCTTCGGGTTCGCGTCGAATACTTTCTGCCAGCCCGCCGTGAGCGTGCAGGCGAGCAGCCACACCATCGGCACGACGGTGACCCACGCGAAGCGCTCGCGCTTCATCTTGAACAGCACGACGGTGCAGAGGACCAGCGCGACGGCGGCGAGCATCTGGTTCGCGATGCCGAACAGCGGCCACAGCGTGTTGATGCCGCCGAGGGGATCGACGACGCCCTGGTACAGGAAGTAGCCCCACGCGGCGACGCACAGCGCGGTCGCGACCGCGTTGCCGACCCACGAATCGGTGCGCTTCATCGACGGCACGAAGGTGCCGAGCAGGTCCTGCAGCATGAAGCGCCCCGCGCGCGTGCCGGCGTCGACCGCGGTGAGGATGAAGAGGGCCTCGAACAGGATCGCGAAGTGGTACCAGAAGCCCATCATCGAGGCGCCGCCGAACATCTTCGAGAAGATCTGCGCCATGCCGACCGCGAGCGTCGGCGCGCCGCCGGCGCGCGCGATGATCGTGTTCTCGCCGACCGCCGCGGCGGTGCTCGTGAGCATCTCGGGCGTGACGACGAAGCCCCAGTTCGAGATCACCTGTGCCGCGCTCTCGGCCGTGGGCCCAAGCACGGCGAGCGGGCTGTTCATTGCGAAATAGACGCCGGGGTCGATGATCGACGCGGCGACGAGCGCCATGATCGCGACGAACGACTCCATCAGCATGCCGCCGTAGCCGATCAGGGGCATGTGCGACTCGTTCTCGATCATCTTCGGCGTCGTTCCCGACGAGATCAGCGCGTGGAAGCCGGACACCGCGCCGCAGGCGATCGTGATGAAGAGGAATGGGAACAGGCTGCCGGACCACACCGGCCCCGTGCCATCGATGAAGCGCGTGACCGCCGGCATCTGCAGGTCGGGCGCGACGAACAGGATGCCGACCGCGAGCGCGGCGATCGCGCCGATCTTCAGGAAGGTTGACAGGTAGTCGCGCGGCGCGAGCAGCAGCCACACCGGCAGCACCGACGCGACGAAACCGTAGCCGATGAGCATCCACGTCAGCTGCTTGCCGTCGAACGTGAAGAGCGGTGCCCAGGTCGGGCTTCCGGCGATCTGGCCGCCGCCGACGATCGCCGCCATCAGCAGCACGAAGCCGATCACCGAGATCTCGCCGATGCGGCCCGGTCGGATGTAACGCGCATAGAGGCCCATGAAGACCGCGATCGGGATCGTCGCCGCGACGGTGAACGTGCCCCACGGGCTGTCCGCCAGCGCCTTCACGACGATCAGCGCGAGCACCGCGAGGATGATCACCATGATCATGAAGGTGCCGAACAGCGCGATGACGCCCGGCACTTGGCCGAGCTCGGACTTGACGAGGTCGCCGAGCGAGCGGCCGTCGCGGCGCGTCGACACGAACAGCACCATGAAATCCTGCACCGCGCCGGCGAGCACGACGCCGGCGAGGATCCATAACATTCCCGGCAGGTAGCCCATCTGCGCGGCGAGCACCGGTCCGACGAGCGGGCCGGCGCCGGCGATCGCGGCGAAGTGATGGCCGAACAGCACGTACTTGTTCGTCGGCACGTAGTCGAGGCCGTCGTTGTGCCGGTACGCCGGCGTCACCCGGTTCGGGTCGAGCGACATCACGCGGTTCGCGATGAACCGGCTGTAGTAGCGGTACGCGATCAGGTAAACGGAAACCGCGGCGATGACGATCCACAAAGCGTTGATCGTTTCGCCGCGGTTCAGCGCGATGAACCCGAGCGCGAACGCGCCGAGGATCGCGAGGAGCGCCCAGGGCGCATGTCTCGTGAGTGTTGCCATCTATACTCCTCCTTGGTCCGGAAGGCCGTCGATGCAGGCTCTGGTCTTGGCCGGACAGGGTCCGGGCTCCGGCGCCCGTGCACCGGAGATCACGTGCGAATGTCGCCCGGGAGCGCGCCCGGGACCATTCGCACTACTACCTTCGCAAGCTGCGTAGTACTACGCAGACTCCGGACGGGCCACTCCCGTCGGCCATCTGAAAACATGGAGCGGGCATTGCGACTCAAGCACAAGGTCATCGTCCTGGCGGTGCTGCCGCTGATCGCGGCGGTGTTGGCGATCGCGATCCTGGTCGCGATGCAGGCCCGCGACCTGGTCCAGGCGCAGGAGCAGGTGCTGAAGGACGCGATGCTCGCCGCGAAGCGGGCCGAACTGCAGCATTACGTGCAGCTCGCGCAGACCTCGATCGACCATCTCTATTCGTCCGGGCGCGACGATGACGCGACGAAGGCCGAAGCCGCGCGCATCCTCAGCGAGATGAACTACGGCGACGATGGCTATTTTTTTGCGTACGACCTCAGCGGCCTCAACGTCGTCCATCCGCGGCAAAGCGAACTGGTCGGCCGCAACCTCTGGGAGCGTCGCGATTCCGAGGGCCTGCCGGTGATCCAGAGGCTGGTCGAGCTCGCCGCGGCGGGGGGCGGATTTCTCGAGTACCGGTGGAACAAGCCGTCGACCGGCCGCGAAACGGCGAAGCTCGGCTACGTCGTGCAGCTCGAGCGCTGGCGCTGGGTGCTCGGCACCGGCATCTATCTGGACGACGTCGAGGCGACGCGGGGAATGCTGCGGGGCCGGATGTCGGAGGCGATCGGCGCCACCGTCACCGGCTTCACGATCGTAGCGATCGTCGCGTCGGTGATCGTGTTCGCCGGCGGCATGGCGCTCAACATCAGCGCGCATCAGCTTGCCGACCGTCAGCTGAAGGCGCTCGCGCAGCGCATCGTGACCTCGCACGAAGAAGAGCGCACCCGCGTCGCGCGCGACCTGCACGACGGTCTGAGCCAGCTGCTGGCATCGATCAAGTTCCATCTCGAACTCGCGCAGCAGCGCGTCGCCGACGGGCGGCGGGATTCGGCCGAGCAGATCGCGAAGGGGCTCGCCGGACTCGGCACGGCGATTTCCGAAGTCCGCCGCATCTCCCACAACCTGCGCTCTTCGCTGCTCGACAATCTCGGCCTGCCGGCGGCGTTGCGGCAGCTGCTCGACGAATTCCAGTTGCGTACCGGCATTGCCGTCGACGCGCGGATTGACGCGGTCGATCTCCCGGCCGACGACGCCGGCGCGACGACGCTGTACCGGATCGCGCAGGAGGCGTTGACGAACGTCGAACGGCACGCCGGCGCGAGCCGGGTCCAGGTCGTCCTCGAAGTCGCCGGCCGGACGATCCGGCTCGCGATCGCCGACGACGGCCGCGGCTTCGATCCGGCGGGGATCGAGCGGCCGGCGAGCGGCGGCATCGGTCTGCGCAACATGCGCGAGCGCATCGAACATCTCGGCGGGCAGCTCGCGATCGCCTCGGCACCGGGCGGTACGGAAATCTCGGCGACGCTGCCCTGCGCGGCGTCCGCAAAAGGAGCGGCTGCATGACGGAAGCGAAGGAAGGGGGCGGGTCGATCCGGCTGCTGCTCGTCGATGATCACCAGCTCGTGCGCGACGGACTCAAGGCGCGGCTCGGCGATCTCGACGACATCGTCGTTCTCGGCGAAGCGGCTAACGCGGAGGACGCGCTTGCGGCGGCCGAACGCCTGCGGCCCGACCTCGCTCTCGTCGACGTCGGGCTGCCGGGGATGAACGGCATCGAGCTGACTTCGGCTTTCGCGGCGCGCTTTCCGGCGCTGCGCGTGCTGGTTCTCAGCATGTACGACAGTCGCGGCTATGTGCAGTCGGCGATGCGGGCGGGGGCGCGCGGCTATGTGCTGAAGGACGCGCCGTCGGCCGAGATCATCGCCGCGATCCGCGCCGTCGCCGCGGGCGGCGTCTATTTCAGCAGCGCGCTGACCGCCGCGCTTTCCGGCCCGCCGGTCGAGTCGTCGCTGCTGACCGAGCGCGAGAAGGAGGTGCTGATTCTGATCGCGCGAGGCGCGAGCAACAAACGCGTCGCACAGAAGCTCGACGTCAGTGTCCGCACCGTTGAAACCCACCGCCTGAACCTGCGGCGCAAGCTCGGCATCGAGACCGCCGCGGGACTCGCGAACTACGCGATGAAGCGGGGCTGGATCGAGGAGTGACGGCGCGCGGCGGCGGGGGCGGTCCTTCCCGTACGTCCGGGATCAGCCTTGTGGCGCCTCCAGCGCCGCCCACATCACCCACTGGCCGCAGGCGTTGCGCGGCCCGCGCAGCGTGCCGTGCCACGGGCCTTCGTTGCAGAGTCCCTTGTCGTCGTTCTCGTCGTATTCGACGGCGCCGGGCTCGCTGCCCGGGCGACGTTTGCCGCCCCATCGTTTGCAGGACAGGCAGCGCTTGCGATCGTAAGGCTGGTTCGTCATCGGCGGCGAGCGTCAGGCTTCGTTCGCCGCATCGCGAGTCAGAAGCGCCGCACGGAAGTCGCAGTCGCGCTGCCACGCGCGCCGTTCGTCGTTCGCGAACGCATACGCGCGCGCTTCCTCCTCGCTCAGCGCGGTCAGGGTTTCGAGGGTGCGCTGCAGGAACTGGTGCTGTGGCAGCATCGTGCCGAAAAACAGCACGAGGTCGCCGCGCTGGATCAGCAGCGTCGGAAAATTCTCGACGTCGTAGTCCCCGATCCAGTCGGCGTCGTCCTCGATGTCGACCCAGTGGAAGCCCGCTTGCGGCCAGGCGCGCGCGAGCGCATCGAAGCCGGGGCGGTACTCGCGGCAGGTACCGCACCAGTCGGCGCACAGGCAGACAACGAGGAGGTCGGGAAGCGGTCGAACGGTCATCGGGAAGGCGGAAAACGGGTCATCGCGCTACGGGCGGACGGCCGGAGGCTAGCACATTCCGCCCGATCGCGGCCCGGCAAGCCCGGACCGCAGCCCGCGGCGCGTAAGCTGAAGCCCCGACAAACGGAGGAGAACAATGAAAATCCAGATCCTCTCGGATCTCCACCTCAACGTGGCGGACATGGAGCATCCCGTCACGGACGCGGACCTTGTGGTTCTCGCCGGCGACATCGCGCGCCCCGAGCGGGCCGTCGCCTGGGCGCGGCAGTTTCCGCAGCCGGTCGTCTACGTTCCCGGCAATCACGAGTACTACGGCGGCAGCCTGTCGGGCGTCCCGCAGGCGCTGCGCACCGCGGCGGCGGGTAGCAACGTGCATGTCCTCGACTGCGGCGTCGCCGCGTTCGGCGGCGTACGCATTTTGGGTTGCACGCTGTGGAGCGATTTCCGCCTGTTCGCGGAGCCCGAGCGGCAGCAGCAGTCGCGCGACGAAGCGACGCGGCTGATGTACGACTTTTCGCGCGTCCGAGTCGATGACGCCGCGCCGGATCTCTTCACGCCCGCGCTGTCGGCGGACCTCTTCGAGCGCGCGGTCGCATGGCTGCGGAACGCGCTGCAGGCCCCGCATGACGGCCCGACGATCGTCGTGACGCACCACGCGCCCTGCACCGGGAGCGTTCACCCGAAATACGCCGACTCGCCGATCACGCCGGCGTTCGTCTCCGATCTCGACGAACTCGTCGAGGCCTCAGGGGCCGCGCTGTGGATCCACGGCCACGTCCATGATTCGTACGACTACCGCGTCGGGAACACGCGCGTGCTGTGCAACCCGCGCGGTTACGGCAAGGAGGGCGTGAACGAGAACCGGCGGTTCGATCCGGTGCTGACCGTGACGCTCGAGACGTGAGCCCGCTCGCCCGGGGGGCCCCGCACGATGCCGCGCGAATCTCCTCAGGGGTGTTGCGGACAGGATTTGGCGGCGCGCGAGGCGCCGCGCAGCCACTCGATCAGCGCGGTGCGCTCGGCGGCGTCGGGGATTCCGGCGTAACCCATCGTCGTTCCGGGGACGACCTCGGTCGGCGCGGCGAGGAAGCGGTCGAGCGTCGCGGCGTCCCAGACGATGCCGCTGCCGCGCATCGCGTTGGAATAGTCGTAGCCGCGCACACTGCCCGCGCGCCGGCCGAACAGTCCGCAGTGGCGCGGGCCGACGCGGTCGTAGGCGAGCGCGTGACACGCGAGGCACCGTGCATAGATCTCCTCGCCACGCGGCGCCGCCCCCGCTGCGGCGAACGGCGCTGCGCATGCCAGCGCGACGACCATCACGCCCGTCCAGCCTCGCGTGGGGAACATCGCCGTTTGCCCTTAGGACACGAACGCCGACGGCACAGGATCTTCGCCGAGCGCCTGGCGCAGGATCGCCCAGTGCATCGCCTCGTCGCCGAGAATGCTGGCCGCGGCTTTTGCGAGATCGGGATTGCCGAACAGCGGCACCGCGCCGAGGTAGGCGCTGACCGCACCGCGTTCGAGCCCGGACGCGAAGCGCAGCACGTCCGCCTCGGCCTTCAGGTCTCCGGTCGGGAAGTTGTATTTCTGCTTTTTCTCGGCCGGTGTGCCGCCCAGCCTCGCGACGGTTTGCGCCAGCAGATCGACATGGGCCTTGTGATGCCCCTGGAACTGCAACGCGAGATCGCGGGTGGGCGCACGCAGCAGGCCGCTGTCCGCGCCGAGCTGGTAGGCGGCGATCGCTTCGTGTTCCGCGGCGAGCGCGGTATTCAGGATTCGCGCGTCGGCGGCTGGATCGCCTTTGCGGGCGTCGGCCTGCGCGGCCAGCGACGGGCGGCCGGCGAGCAGCGCGACCGCCGCGGCCGACAGCGTCGCGCCGCTGTGCAGAAAACGGCGGCGGCTCGGGATGATCAGCAGGGAAGGGTGGGCGATTTTCATGATGTCCTCCGTTTCTTGAGGTTGAGCGGCTCCTGCCGGCGCGCGGTGCATACCAGCGGGAAGGAAGCCGGAAAGAAGGGAAAGACGCGGCGGTCGCGACCTTTGCGGGTGTCGCGGGCCGGCGCGCCGATCAGCCGGGCGGCGGCGCCTGTTCCAGCGCGACCTGCAGGCGGCGATGCACCGCTGCGACGAGCCGGTCGCAGCGCGCGCCGTCGAACGAGAAGAACTCGTCGATCGTCGGGCCGATCTCGCGTCCGATCGATTCGCGCAGCAGGTGGCGCGCGCGGAACAGCGCGGTCTTGACCGCCGCTTCGGTCATGCCGAGGCAGGCCGCGGTCTCGGCGACGGTGAGTTCCTCGACGGCGCGCAGCATGAAGACCGCGCGGCAGCCGTCAGGCAGGCCGTCGATCGAACCTTCGATGACGCGGCGCAGTTCGCGGCGCATCGCGAGCGCTTCAGGCGTCTCGGCGGGGGGCGCCGGTTTTTCGTCGTGCATCGCCGGATCTTCGGGCATCCCCAAGCGCGACCGTTGCCGCAGGCGTTCGAGCGACTTGTTGATCACGATGCGCGTGAGCCAGGTCGCGAGGCTCGATTCGCCCTTGAAGTCGCCGAGCGAACGGTACGCGCTGACATAGCCGTCCTGAACCGCATCCTCCGCGTCCGCGTCGTCGCGCAGGATCCCGCGCGCGGCGCGGAAGAGGCGGCGGTTGTTCGCGCGCATCATGCGTTCGAGCGCGCCCGGTTCGGCGCGCAGCACTTTCGCGGCGAGCTCGACGTCGCCGACGGCGGGGAGTGCAGGGGCAGTGACGTCGCTCATGATCGGCTCCAACGGTTCTGCTGCCCATTGGATGCGGGAGGCGGGGAAAAGGTTACGCGGGGGGTTACGCGGGGGCCGCAGACGCTGAAGTCGGGTGCCGCATCTGCTGCGGGAGTTGTGGCGTCCGGTGACGGTTCAGTCCGACGGCCGCATTGCGTCCGAAGCGAGATCCTCGAGGATCCACGCCCCGAGCAGGCCGGCGTGCGCGCCCTTGATCTCGCCGCCGCGCCCGAACGCATAGGCAACCGGTTTGTCGAGGAGGACGCGGTGGCTGACCGTGTCCAGCTCACCGGCCGCGGACTCGACCTCGAGCGCGAGTCCGCGCGTCGCGACGAGTTCGCGCGCGTCGTCATACGCGGCGGCAGGGACGACCGTCCTGACGGGGATGCCGTTCGACCCCCGGCCGGCGGCGAAGCGCTCGACTTCGGCCAGCGACTTGCGGCACGCGAGGCAATCCGGCGTCCATAGCACGACGATCGCGGGACGCTTCCGCGCGATCCGCGCCGCGACTCCGGCCGCCGACAGTTCGGCGAGCGGCGGCGCTGCCGCGGCCAGTCCGCTCGTCATCGCGCCGGCCACGCAACAGCCGACGACCCAGCGTGCGAATCCGGCGCGCAACAGGCGCCTACGTGGCGGGAACGATCCGGAACACTTCCGGATCGTCGCCGTGCCCGATCAGGATCCGGCGCACGCGGTCCTGCCACAGGTCCGTGAAGCGCCGCTGCTCGTCGGCGTCCGCCGCGCCGGCGACGCAGCGCGCCATCAGCCCGGACATTTCCGGATCGGCCGGCACGCGTGACAGGTCGGCTTCCGCGTCGACCGCGGCGCCGGTGTCGCTGCGGGTGAAGCGCAGCGAAAGCGGCAGCTCGGCCGTGAACTGCTGCAACCCGCGCCGCACGTGTCGTCCCCCGATGCCCTTGAAGCCGCCTTCGTGCGCCGCGCCGGTCAGCAGCGTCACGACGTTGGCGATCACGCCGGTGACGCCGTCCTCGAAGCCGTTGCGGAACGCGACGCGCACGCCGCCGCGTTCGGGAAGGTCGCCCGGATAGAGCGCCGCGAGCGCGAGCGCGGTGAGGCGGTACGCCGACGCGACCGTCGGGCAGGAATGGCCGGCGAGCTTGACCGCGTCCTCATAGCCGTATTCGAGCACGCCGTCATCGGCCGCGCCGAGGAAGCGTGCGAGCGGGTCGCACACCGTCAGCCGGGGCACGTCGCGAAAGAAATCGGGGAACCGCATAGAGTCTCCTGTGAGTGGTTGGCGGACGTTGGCGGACGATCGCGGCGCGATCCGCCGGTCATGCGCGGTGAAGCAGCATCGTGACCAAGAGTGAAGCGTCTTCGAGCGCCCGCACCGCGTGCGGCTCGGCATCGGCGAGGTACACCAGCGTTCCCGCGCGCATCGTCTGCGTGCGCCCGTGCGCGTCGAGTTCGACGGCCCCTTCGAGGCACTGGATCGTGATCGTTCCGGCGGCGCGGTGTTCGTGCGCGGATTTTCCGGCGGGCAGCACGAGGCGGAAGACTTCGAGATGTTCGGCGCGGACGAGGGTCGTGGACACCGTGTCCTTGACACGCTCGCCGAGCGGGCGGATGTCGAGCAGTTCGCCCGACGTGGCGTGAGGGGCGGCCATGTCGTCGTCTCCTAACCGATCGTGTAGCCGCCGTCGACGACGATGTCCTGGCCGAAGATGTTCTTCGCGCCGTCCGAGGCGAGGAACACCGAGGTCTCGGCGATGTCGTCCGGCTTGCCGAATTCGCCCGTCATCAGGCGCGAGTTGATCTGTCCGGCGATTGCGCCGAGCACGTCGTCGGGCAGCCCGACCGTCCCCCACAGCGGCGTGGCAATCGGGCCGGGCGCGATCGAATTCACGCGGATGCCGCGCGGTGCGAGTTCGGCCGCGAGCGTCTGCGCGAACGACTTCAGCGCCGCCTTGCTCGCGCTGTAGATCGCGAGGCCGGGGAAGCCGACCTGCGTGAGGAAGGTTGTGATGAACTGCACCGAGCCGCCCGGCTGGATGTGCGGCAGGAACAGGCGGACGGTCTCGGCCGCCGCGAAGAGATTCACCGAAAACTGCGTCTCGAACGCCTCGCGCGTGCTCTGCTCGAACGAGACGACGCGGGCGATGCCGGCGTTCGGAACGACGATATCGACGCCGCCGAAGGCTTTCACCGTTTCGTCGACGAGACGCTTCAGGTCGTCGGTCTTCGTGACATCGCCGCCCACGCCGACGAAGCGGTCCGCGTGCGCCGCTTTCAGTTCGTCCAGCGCGTCGGCATTGCGTCCGGAGCCGACGACTTTCGCGCCCTCGGCGAGATAGCGCTCGACGATCGCGCGGCCGATGCCGCTCGTCGCGCCCGTGACGACCGCGACGCGGTCTTGCAGACGTCCATTCATGTTCCCATCCTCATTTGCCGTAAGCGGCGGGCTCGGGCAAGGATCCCCGCCGGGAAGCGCGGACTCATTGATATCAATCAATCGTGCTGCCGCGGGGCCCGGAATGCCGGCACCCGCCTGAACTCGCCAAGTCAGCGAGTGTCAGGTAGCGGAGCCGGGACGCGCGCGCCCCGCCCGACCGTCGCCGCTGGAGGAAAGCCCGATGCTTCCGATCCGTCGTCCGCTCGTCGCCGCTGCCCTCGTGTCCGCGCTGGGCCTCGCACTGCATTCCGTGTTCGCTTTCGCCGAGCCGCTCGTGCGTAGCGAAGCGGGGCCCGTCAAGGTTGCCGTCGTCGCGCGCGGCCTCGAGACGCCATGGAGTCTCGCGTTTCTTCCGGACGGGCGGATGCTCGTCACCGAACGCCCCGGTCGCATGCGGATCGTGTCGCCGTCGGGCGAGCTGTCGGCGCCGCTGAAGAACGTGCCGAAGGTCCACGCGAAGGGGCAGGGCGGCCTGCTCGACGTCGTGCTGAGCCCGGGCTTCGCGGACGACCGAACGATCTTCTTTTCGTACGCGGAGCCGACCGGGCGGGGCGCGCATACCGCGGTTGCCCGCGCGACGCTCGACGCTGATGCGCCGGGTCTTTCGAACGTGAAGGTGATCTTCGCGCAGCGCGACGATCCGCCGGGCAACAATCACTGGGGTTCGAGACTCGTGTTCGACCGCGACGGCAACCTCTACGTCACGCTCGGCGACCGCTTCGACTACCGCGACAAGGCGCAGGACCTCGGCAGCCACCTCGGCAAGATCGTCCGCATCCGTCCCGACGGCAGCGTCCCGCCGGACAATCCCTACGTCGGAAAGCCTGGCGCTCTGCCGGAGATCTGGTCGTACGGACACCGTAACGTCCAGGGCGCGGCGCTGCACCCGGAAACCGGCGTGCTGTGGGTGCACGAGCACGGCCCGCAGGGAGGCGACGAGGTCAACATCGTGAAGCCCGGCCGGAACTACGGCTGGCCGGTCATCACGCACGGTCGCGAATACGGAACGGGTCTGAAGATCGGTGAGGGCACGGAGCGCAAGGACGTCGAACCGGCCGTGCATTACTGGGTGCCGTCGATCGCGCCGTCGGGAATGGCATTCTACACCGGCGACGCGATGCCGAAGTGGAAGGGCAGCCTGTTCGTCGGGGCGTTGAAGAGCAGGTTGCTCGCGCGGCTCGCACTCGACGGCGATCGCGTCGCGCACGAGGAGCGACTCGAGGTCGACAAACGTATCCGCGACGTGAGGCAGGGGCCGGACGGCAAGCTCTATCTGCTCGACGAAAGCGACGGGCGGATCCTGAGACTCGATCCGGGCTGAGCAGACCCGTCGGCGGGCGTTCGAGGTGGGCGTTTTTAGAGTTGCAATTGCATCAATGATCGTGTTAAATGTGCACTGGCATCTTGATGGACGCGCCGGACATGAGTGCAATCGCCCTTCCGAAACCCGACGCCGCGCACGTGCTCGGCAAGGCGCTGATGAACGTGGGCCGGGAACTCGGCCTGACCCAGGCCGCGCTCGGCGAGATCGTCGGCAAGGACCGGACCGCGATCAGCCGCGGCGGCATCGATCCCGACAGCAAGACGGGCGAGCTCGCGCTGCTGGTAATCCGCGCCTACCGGGCGTTGTTCGCGCTCGTCGGCGGCGATGTGGCGCAGATGAAGCACTGGGTCCACACCGACAATCATCACGTCGGCGGCATACCGTCCGAGCAGATCCGCAGCGTGCAGGGCTTGCTGCGGGTCGTCGAATACCTCGACGCGATCCGCGCGAAAGTCTGAGTCGACCGGCCGCCGGATGACCTTCGACATCTGGGTCGAGGCCGGCGCCGCCGCGCCGGTCGTCCCGCTCGAAGGCGACCTCGTGCGGCTCGTCGAGAGCCAGGAGCAGGTGGCGACGAACCGCCTCGTCGACACGCTCGAAGAACAGGCGCTTCTCGAATCGCTGCTCGAGGCGGCGAAACCCCCGCTGCCGAAAGCGGCCGCGGGGCTGCATTACCTGCTCGCCACGCCGTTCCGCTATCCGCCGCTGCGGCACGGCTCGCGGTTCGGCGGGCGCCTCGAACCGAGCCTGTTCTACGGTGCGCTGACGACGCCGACCGTGCTCGCGGAATCCGCGTATTACCGGCTGGTGTTCTGGCACGGCATGGCGTTCGCGCCATCGGCGCCGCTGACGACGCAGCACACGCTGTTCGGCGCGCGCTGGCAATGCGCGCGCGGCCTGCGCCTGCACGCGGAGCCCTTCGACCGCTGGCGGGACACACTCGTCGATCCGGCGGACTATCGCGCGACGCAGCGACTCGGCAGCGCGTTGCGCGCCGCCGGAATCGAAGCCTTCGAATACCTGTCGGCGCGGGACCCGGCGCGCGGCGTCAATGTCGCGCTGTTCACGCCCGCATCGCTCGCGTCACCCCGCCCGACCTTCACGCAGACCTGGCTTGCGGAAACGGGCGCGAGCGGTGTGCGCTTTTATGGCCCCGAAGAGCACGTGCTCCAGCGCTTTCCGCTGGATCAGTTCCTCGTCGACGGCCGCCTGCCGACCCCGGCCGTCTGATCCGCGGCTTATGCCGCGGCGTCGAGCGCCGCGACCTTGTCGCTGAATGCGCGGGGCACCGGCGCGACCTGGCGCACGGCGTAATCGAAAAACACGATGCCGGTCTTGCCGCGCGCCACCTCCCGGCCGCTCGCCTGCTCGCGCGCCCGCCAGACCAGGTCGCACCCGTACTTGTTGAAGTCGTTCGCGGTCATCTCGAACGTCAGGGTCTCGCCATGGAACGCTTCGGACAGGTATTGCACGGCCGCATCCGAGACGAGCACGCCGACGTTTTCGACGTTCGTCTGTGTGTAGCCGAGCGCGTTGAAGAAGCGCTCCCGCGCCTCGGACACAAGCGCGAGCAGTTGCGCGTTGTCGAGATGGCCGCTCTCGTTGATGAAAACGTAATAGACCTGCAGTTCGGTCGAAAAGCCGAACCGGTCGGGGACGTCGATCTTCAGGCGGGGCATCGGAACTCGCGGCTCGGGAAAGGGGGAAGCCGGGATGATAACCGGCGCGGCGCGCCGTATCGAGACGCTCTTTTTGCGCCGCAGCACGATCCGCGAAATCGCCCGCGTCGAATGCCGGGCGCCGGCGTGAGGGGCGGGCGCCGAGACGGACCGTGCCCCGTTGAGCGTGGGAGTTCGATGCGCAGGCCGAACGTTTTTTTTCGCATTTCGCCCGTCCTCGACCGAAATTCCGCTCAATTTCGCGCGAACGCTGCCGTTGACGCGCGGGAGGCCATCGAAGCGGAGCATGCCGTGACCATCGAAAATCCATCCCGGCCGGGAAATGCCCGCCGCCGGCAGGACGGCTTGCATCGCGCGCGCCGCGCCGGCGGCCCGCTCCCCGACGCCGAGAAGCGTGCGAACGCGATCATCCGTCAGCTGCTCTCGACGAAAACCCGGGACCCCGCGGAACGGGCGCGGTGGGGCGCCGAGAGCGCGGAAGTCATCGACTTCCTGATGCGGCTGCAGAAGGGGGAAACCTCCGCGGCGCTCGGCGGGCAGACGTTTTCGTTGCCGCAGGCGGTGCCGGACGCGACAAACCTCGTCACGGTGTTGCTCGACGCGGGGCTCGGCAAGCACCTCGGCGAGGCCGGCGCCCTGATCCTCGAAGTCGTCGCGACGCTCTTCGACCGCATCTTTGACGACAGCCGGGTTCCCGCGCCGATCAAGGGCCTGATCGGGCGTCTGCAGATTCCGGTGCTGCAACTCGCGATGGTCGATCACGACTTCTTTTCGGACCGGGCTCATCCCGCGCGGCGCCTGATCAATGCACTCGCGCACGCCGGCACGACGTGGGACGGCGACGTGACCGCGGATTCGCCGCTGTACCGTGCAGGTGACACGACAGTGCGGCGCATCGCCGGCGAGTTCGCCGCGGACCCGGAGGTCTTCGCGCGGTGCCAGCGGGAGTTCGACGCATTCCTCGCCGAGCAGGACCGTCATGCGGACGAGCGCGCCGCGACGCTTACGGAGCGCCTGAAGCAGCGCGAGCAGCACGGCCTCGCGCGCGACGTCGCGCGGAAGGCGATCGTCGCGCCGCTCGCGAAGGACGGGATTCCCGACGTCGTGCGGACCTTCGCCGAAACCACGTGGCTGACTGTTCTGACGCACGCGCTGATCGAAGCCGGCGAGGAGGGCGCCGCGTGGCGCGAAGCGGTCGCGACCCTCGAAGGAGTCGTCTGGAGCGTGCTGCCGAAGTACGACGCGGCGTCCCGCACGGAAATGGTGCAGCGGCTCCCGGCATGGCTGCGCGCGGTAAAGGCGGGGATGACGCGCGTCGCACTGGACGAGGCCGCCCAGAAGCAGTTCTTCGCCGAACTGGTCCGCCTGCACGCGGCGGCGCTCAAGGCGGGGATGACGCCGCCGGAAGGCCTGCCACGGCCGCCGCCGAAGGCGGGGCGCCGCGCCGGCGTTGCCGCAGACGAGCCGACGCCCCAATCCCTCGAACTCGATCTGCTGAGCCGCGGAAGCTGGATCGAACTGCGCGACGAATCGGGCGGCATCCGCCGGCTGCGGCTGAGCTGGATCAGCCCGGCGCGCACGATGTACCTGTTCGCGAACCGGCAGGGCCAGCGTGCGCTCGCGCTGACGCGCAACGAGCTGACGCGGCGCTTCGCCACCGGTGAGGCCGCCACCGCCAGCGAGGAAGCGCTCCTCGATCGCGTCGTCGACGCCGTCCTCGACGAATTCCAGCGTTAGTGAAGGGAAAGCCATGAACGAAAGCACGCATTTTCGCGATCGCGACGAAGTCGTCGGCAGCATCCGCGACTTCCTGCTTGCCGCCGAGTCGCTGCCGAGCCCGCGCGGCGCGGCGCTTCAGCTCCTCGAGCTGTCGCGCGATCCAGAAACCAGCATCGACGCCGTCGTCCGCGTCATCCGTTCCGATCCGGCACTGTCGGGATTCGTCGTGCGCGCCGCTTCGGCCGCGCGCTTCGGGCGCACCGAACGCGCGCTCGACCTGCAGCACGCGGTGATACGGCTGGGCATGAATATCGTGCGCGCGCATGCGCTCGCGCTGTCGCTCGCCAGCTACCGGCCGAACACCGGCTGCCGGCGCTTCGACTATTTCGCGTTCTGGACGAGCGCGCTGCTGAACGCGTCGGTGATGGAGGCGCTCGCCGGTCATCGCGGCGATCTCCCCAAGACCGAGGCGTTCACGCTCGGCCTGCTGAGCGATATCGGAAAGCTCGCGTTCGCGACGGCCCGGCCCGACGACTACGACCGCGTGCTCGCGCGCGGCGCAACACCGCACGAAGACCTCGACCGCGCCGAACAGGAAGTCTTCGGTTTCGACCACCGCGAATTGTCCGCGGTGCTGCTTGCGGAGTGGGGGATTCCGACCGCCCTCGCGGATGTCGTCTACTGGCAGTGCGACCCCGAGGGCGGGGGTTTCGCGCCCGATTCGCGCGCTTACCGACTGGCCTGCGGGCTGCAGTTTGCGTCGCGGCTCGCGCAGACCTGTCTTGCGGCGCAACCTGATCCCGACAGCGTCGCCGCGGTGTACCTGCGCGGCGCGGTTCTCGACCTGTCGCCCGACGAATCGCGCGCGCTCGCGACCGAAGCGCTCGGCGAGCTGCCGGTGTGGACCGGACTGGTCGGGCTACCGAAGGCCACGATCACGACGCTGCCGGCCGACTGGGCGAGTTGAACCGCAGTCCGGCGCCCGCGGAGCCGTCGGGGCCGATCCGGCGCTGCTTGCGCATCTCCGCCGGACGCGCCTCGCATGCTGACGCGCGCCAGCGGAATGCAGTGCATTTGTCATAGCGCAAGCTTTTCTCGGCGACAAGCTGATATTCTCGCGGGCTATTCCGTTGATACCCAATTGGAATGGCGTGACAAGTCGGGGCGAAGAGCTTCGCGCAGCGGGAAGGATCGGCAAAATGGACGGCTGTCGGGCAGCGTGTGGATCCGGATTTCGACTTCGGGGATGTCGCCCTGCGTTCGTTGGCCATGCGGGCAGATGCAGATGAAGCGGACCGCGCGCCGGATGCAGCTGCGGGTGCAAGGCACCGGCGGGTCATCCACCGAGGTGCGAAATATCGCGCTGTTCGTGCTGGTGGTCATCCTGACCCTCGGGGGGCATTTCTACTTCTACGCCTATCCATTACTCGTCCAGTGCCTCGTCGAGGAATCCGAGCGCGACGCCGTGCGGGCAGCGGGCATCCTGCGTGTCGTCGCGCACCGGGGCGCCGATGCGTCGGTCCTGCCCAACGCCCACGTGTCGTCCGAACTCGACTCCGTCCGCCGCGCGCTCGGCGTGATGAAGTTCAGGATCTTCGATCGCGATGGCCGGATCACCTTCTCGACCGAGCCGTCGGAGACGGGCCGGGTCAACGAAAACACCTATTTTCGCGACAGCGTCGCGGCAGGCGATACGCGCACGAATCTCCTGCGCCGCAACGAATCCAGCCTCGATGGCGACACCTACGTGCGCGACCTCGTCGAAATCTACGTCCCGTTGATGGAGCAGGGGCGCTTCGGCGGCGCGTTCGAGATCTATTACGACATCACGGAGCAGCGCAAGGACTTCGACCAGCGGCTGCGCGCGATGAGCCTGAACCTGGGCGGGCTGTCGGCGATCCTGCTCGCGGTCTTCGCAGTCATCGTCGTGCGCTCCTACACGAACGCGCTGCGCAGCGAGCGCAGGCATAGCCGCCAACTGCACCAGGAGATCGAACGGCGGCTCGAAATCGAAGAGGAATTGCGCGAGAGCCATGGCCGCTACCGTCACCTCGCACACCACGATTCGCTCACCGGCATCCCGAACCGCACGCTGTTCCTCGACCGCTTCCAGCATGCGCTCGCCAATGCCCGTCGTTACGAGACGCGGCTCGGCCTGCTCTTCATCGATCTCGACCACTTCAAAACGATCAACGACACCTGGGGCCACGAAGCGGGCGACCGCATTCTCAAGGCGGCGGCGAACGTATTGCAAAAGTGCATCCGCGAAAGTGATACCGCCGCGCGCATCGCTGGCGACGAGTTCGCGGTTCTCGTCGAGCATGCCGACGAAGGCACGGTCACTGCGCTCGTCGACCGCCTCGCGCGCGAGTTCGCGAACGGACTCGACTTCGGCATCGGCGATATCAGCACTTCGGCGAGCATCGGCATCAGCCTTTATCCTCAGGATGGCGAGGACATCGAAACCCTGTTCCGCCATGCCGACATCGCGATGTACCGTGCGAAGGCCGACCGCCGGGGGAGCTGGCAGTATTTCGCGGCGGAGCCGGCGACGGATTCGGCGAGGGGCTGATCGGTGCAACCGAACGGGCAAGCGCTGGCGCCCACAGGCGCACGCGCGCTAGTCTCTCCGCGGTCGGGTCCGTTCGTCGTCGGACGTCGGATGTCGATCCCCCAACCCTGCGGAGAACCCATGCACTTGCCGAACCACCAACTCACGATGACGGTGCTGATGACACCGGACATGGCCAACTTTTCCGGCAACGTCCACGGCGGCACGATCCTGAAGCTGCTCGACCAGGTCGCGTACGCGTGCGCAAGCCGCTACGCGGGCCAATACGTCGTCACGCTGTCGGTCGACCAGGTGATGTTCCGCCAGCCGATCCACGTCGGCGAACTCGTGACCTTCCTCGCGTCGGTGAATTTCACCGGCCGGACGTCGATGGAAATCGGCATCAAGGTGCTCGCCGAGGACATCCGCAAGCAGGTGGTCCGACATGCGAACAGCTGTTTCTTCACGATGGTCGCCGTCGACGACCAGGGGCGGGCGACGCCGGTGCCGGCGCTCGAACCGAAGACCCCCGACGAGGAGCGGCGCCACCGCAACGCGATGATGCGGCGCGAACTGCGGCAGGAATACGAGCTTCGGCAGCGCGCGCTGAGGCCGGCGACATCCCGGGTTTTTCAGCCGGGAGAGAAGCGGACGCAGTAGATCGGCGGCAAGTGCGCGGACAGGCAGGCCCAGGAATTCCCGCCGTCGTCCGACACCCAGAGTGCGCCCGTCGTCGATCCCATCGCGAGGCGCTTGCCGCTCGCATCGACGTCGAGTCCGTGGCGATAGACGAGGTCGTACGCGGGCGCACGCGGCAGCCCGTGGTCGAGCGTCTCGAAGGTGGCGCCCCCGACGTGTGTGCGCGTCACGACGAGGTGGGCCTGGGAAGGGATCCGGCAGGCGTCCTTGGCGGCCGGCACGAACCACGCGGTATCCGGGTCGTGGGGATGCGCTGCGACGGTGAACCCGAACGACGACGGCTGGGCGACAAGCGGCTGCCAGCTCGCGGCGCCGTCGATCGAGCGGTAGATGCCCGAGTGATGTTGCACCCAGAACACGTCCGGATTAGCCGCGCACTGCACCAGCCGGTGCACATCCTGGATGTTCGGATCGCCGACGCGCTCCTCGGGCATGTAGTCGGCCTTCATCCCGCTCGCGCGGCAGTCCCAGGTTTCACCGCCGTCGCACGTCTGCCAGATCCCGCCGCACGAGATCGCGATCGTGACCCGGCGGCTGTCGCGCGGGTCGACGCAGATCGAGTGGATGCCCGGCCGGTCGTAGCCGCCGCCGAACCATTCCCTGCGTTCCGGACGGTCCCACAGCGAGCGCACGAGGGTCCAGGAGTCGCCGCCGTCGAGGGAGCGGAAAAGGCCTCCCGGAATCGTGCCGGCCCACAGCAGGTTTGGCTGATCGGCTCCGCCGCGTTCGAGGGCCCAGACCTGGGCGAGCGTCCAGGCGGTATCCGCTTCGTCCGCCGCGGTTTCCGGCTTGGGTGGATACGCGGGGACCGCGACCTCCGTCCAGTTTCGCCCGCCGTCCGAAGAGCGGCGCATCTTCACGCCGAAGTGGCCGAGATTGAGCGCCGCGTGCAGGGTGCCGATGCGCGGGTCCGGCAGCACCATTGTGACCGGGTCGCCGAGGAACGGCACTTCGGCGCGTGGCAGCCAGTGCGGACTCGCGTGTGGGTGGCGGTCATAGATGAACAAACCCTTTCGGGTTGCGACGAAGAGCTGGTCGGACATCGTTCGCTCCTTGACGCTCGGGGCTCAACCGCCCGATAGCGCCTGCACGACGTAGATTTCCGCGTTTTCGCCGGCGGCGTCCGTCAGATGCTGCCGGTCCGCAACGACCTGGCCATCGATGAAGATCGCGACGTGGCGTCGCAGCCGTCCCTGATCGTCGAGGACGTAGTCGCGCATCTGCGGCTGCGCGGAAAACGCCTGTCCGAGCGCATCGCGGACCGTGCCGGCAGCAACCTGCAGCGGCGGACAGGGCTGATGACGCTGGATCGCCGGGGCAAACACGATTTGCGGCATGATTCGTACGAACAGGGCACTGCTTCGGCCGGTTTTGACAGTCTAGACCACCATGGGGGTGACTGCCGGCACCCTCCTGTGTCGTCCGTGTCGCCGCGAACTGGCTGTCGTCCTTAACCCGGCGATTAAACAGCTGACCCGTTCGCCCTGAGCCTGTCGAAAGGCGTTCGCGCCAACAGGGCTTCGACAAGCTCAGCCCTAACGGTCTGGTTGCCGGGTTAATAATGAATTTTTCGGAGGCCCTCATGAGTGTCGAAACAGTAATTGGCCGTCATCTCGGCGGGAGAATCATCGTGCTGATCGGCGACCTCACCGATCAGGCGGTCGACGCGATCGTCAATGCCGCGAACGCTTCCCTGCTCGGCGGCGGGGGCGTCGACGGGGCGATTCACCGCCGCGGCGGGCCGGCGATTCTCGAAGCCTGCCGAGCAATCCGCGCGACGCGCTATCCCAAGGGCCTGCCGACGGGCGAAGCAGTCATCACGACCGCGGGCGAACTGCCGGCGCGGCACGTCATTCACACCGTCGGACCGATTTACGGCCAGCATCGGGGCGACGAACCCAGGTTGCTCGCGAACTGCTACCGCCGGTCGATCGAAGTCGCGCGCGAGCATGAGCTCGCGACGATCGCGTTCCCCGCGATCTCGACCGGCGTGTACGGCTACCCGGCGGACGAAGCCGCGGTCGTGGTATCCCGCGCTCTGTCGCAGTGCCTCGCGGCGGACGACTCGCTCGCCGAAGTGCGCCTCGTGTTTTTCAGCCGCAGTCATGCCGAGTCCTTCGTTTCGGCCGCCGTTTTCGGACAATCGGGCGAGTCGGCGTAACAGCACGAAAACGCCGCCCCGGATACCCATGTATTGGTAGATACTTTCGCCTTTTCGAAAAAAGTGCCTGCCGGGCGCCCAGGGCGGCGTGAAAGCCGACGCCCGGAAAAGGAAGAACATCTGAAATGGAAAATGGATTGACCAATGCGCTGTGGTTCCTGCTGTTTGGCGGGCTGCTGATCGCGATGGGGTTCACGTCGTCGACGCTGAAGCGCCTGCCGGTGACGTCGGCGATCATCTACCTCGCGGTCGGCATGATCGTCGGGCCGACCGTGCTGCATCTCTTCCACTTCAACCCGCTGAAGGAGTCGGCGCTGCTCGAGGTGCTGACGGAAGCGGCGGTGCTGATCTCGTTGTACGCGGCCGGCGTGAAGATGCCGGTGCCGGTGAGTCTGCCGCGCTGGCGGACGCCGATCCTGCTCGCTTTCGTGTCGATGACCGTGACCGTCGGCCTGGTCGCGGCATTCGCGCACTATGTGCTCGGCTTGCCGCTCGGGGCGGCGGTGCTGCTCGGCGCGATCGTCGCGCCGACCGACCCGGTGCTCGCGACCGACGTCCAGATCCGCCACCCTGGCGACCGCGACCGCCTGCGTTTCACGCTGACCTGCGAAGCCGGGATGAACGACGGCAGCGCGTTTCCGTTCGTGATGCTCGGCCTCGGGCTCCTCGGGCTACACGAATTGGGCGAGTTCGGTCTGCGGTGGGCGCTCGTAGACGTGCTATGGGCCACCGCCGCCGGCATCGCGATCGGAGTCGGGTGCGGCGTCGCGCTGGCGCACGTCGCGAGGCGCGTGCGCGGAAAGGATGCGAAACGCGGACTGATGGATGATTTCCTCGGCCTCGGCCTGATCGGCATCGTCTACGGCATCAGTGTCCTGGTGAGCGCCTGGGGCTTCCTCGCGGTGTTCTTCGCCGCGGTCGCGCTGCGCCAGGCCGAAAAGCGGCTGACCGGCGCGGCGCCGGACGCGCCCGAGCGGCTGCAGAGCGCCGAAACGGCGGCGACGGGTCGGCCGGCGCTGGCGCATCGCGAGACGCCGCCCACCGTGAGCGAAGGCTCGCTCGTGTTCAAGGAGCACCTCGAGCGCCTGTCCGAACTGATGCTGATCCTGCTGATCGGCGGCACGCTGTTCGTCGATTCGTGGAGCTGGCGCGCCGTGGGGCTCGCGTTTTTCCTCTTCGCCGTTGCCCGCCCGCTCAGCGTGCTGGTCGGCCTGCTCGGCACGCGCACGCCCTGGACGATCCGCAGCCTGAGCGGCTGGTTCGGCGTGCGCGGGATCGGGTCGCTGTATTACCTGATGTTCGCGATCCAGCACGGCTTGCCGCAGCCGATCGCGCTCGAACTGATCCACATGACGCTGATCGTCGTCACGTTGTCGATCGTCTTTCACGGCGTCAGCGTGAAGCCACTGATGGAGCGGTTCTGGCCAGCGCGGCGGCTCGCAGCGCACTGACTGGAGCACGCGGAGATCGAAGCGCGGCGTACCTTCCGGGCTTCGATTTCCCCCGGCCTTCGCTGCCGGAAAGGGATTTTCTCCGATTCCCGGAGCGCGCCCTTACGCCGTCACGCCTTTCGCCACACCGTCGCGAGCCACGGCTGCTGCTCGCGCGGGAGTCCGGGCGGACGGTAGTAATGACGGATCTCGACGAAGCCGGCCGCGCCGACGAAGCGGCGCCACGCAGCGAGATCGTGGTAGCAGCCGTAACGGCCGCCGGCCATGCCTTCCTCGTTGTTGCCGCGCGGGTTCGACGAAAACAGTACGCCGCCGGGCTTCAGCGTCGCATGCAGCTTGGTGAGCACGTCGGGCAGCGCCTCGCGCGGGACGTGGAAAAGCGACGCGTTGGCGAAGATGCCGTCAAAGCGGGCTTCGGGGAGGTCGAGCGCGACGAAGTCCTGATGCAGCACTTCGCAGGCGGAATACTCGCGCGCCATCTCGACGAAGGTTTCCGAGCCGTCGAGCCCGACCGCTTCATGGCCCAGTGAGCGGAAGTAGGCGAGGTCGCGCCCCGGGCCGCAGCCGAAATCGAGGATCGACCAGGGCGGGGCGGTCAGGATCGCCCCGAAGAGTGCGTCGTAATTCTGTGTCACGTCGTGATCGCGTGTACCCGACCAGAACGCCTCGGCGTTCCGGTCGTAATGGGCGATCGTCGCTTCCGTGAGCCGGTGGAGCGCATCGGCGGCGGTCTTCCTCGCGTCGCCGGAAGTGCCTCCGTTGTCGCTCACCGCCGCCCCGTACCGCTTACTTGTACTGCTTGAACACGGTCCGCGCGTCGTGATGCGCGCGCTCGAGCGTGCAAACCGACGGGTCGTCGTCATGGCCGCTGAAGTACCCGTCCGCCTGGGCACGCATCACCATCGCGATCGCCGCGTCGTCCTCGACGTCGTATTTCTCGGTGATCAGCGTCGTCACTTCGTCGAGGTGTTCTTCGTAGGTCATCTTCGCTTCCCTATCCCGATGAGTCCCGAGGCTCACTGGGCGGCCGCCGCCGGCAGCGGGCTGAATTCGATCGGTACCCAGCTATAGACACCCTTGCCGTCGGCACGTACGTGGCCGAAGCCAGGGAAGGGCAGGTGCATGCCGGCGACCAGCGTCTTCGTTGCGGCCATCGAATACATCAGGCTCTTGCGTGTCGCGACCGCCTGCTCCTGATCGACGTCGAATTCGATCGATACGTCGGGCTGTGCGAACTGCACCGCGTGGGCATGCACGACGTCGCCCCAGATCAGAAGCTTCTGGCCATCGGACTCCACGGAGTAGGCAGTATGGCCCGGAGTATGGCCGTAGGCCTTCGTCGCTCTGATCCCCGGCACGATGACGCTTCCCTCGGTGAATGTCTTCCACTGGCCGCGGGCCTGATAGGGTGCGGCGACCTCGCGGGCCATCTTGAAGAACGGCTGCATCGCCGGGGCGACCTTCGCCGCGGCCTCCTGCGACAGCCAGAAATCATTGTCGCTCTGCGCGACGTGGATTGCGGCTTTCGGGAACACCATCTGCCCGGCCGAATCATTGAGACCGCCGATGTGATCGCCGTGCAGATGCGTGACGATCACGGTGTCGACCTGCGCCGGGTCGTAGCCGGCAGCGCGCATGTTCTCAACAACGTGGCCGAGACTCGGCCCGAAGAGCTTCGCCGCGCCCGCGTCGACGAGCACGAGATTGCTGCCGGTATTGATCAGGTACGCATTGACCGCGGTCTGCATCTTCGGCGTGCCGACGAACATGCGCGCGAGCATCCGGTTCAGCGTGTCGCCGCGCGCGTTCTTGAGCACGCTGACGTCGAGTTCGAGCGCGCCGTCGTGCAGCGCGGTGACCTCGAACTGTCCGAGCATCATGCGGTAGTAGCCGGGCACCTGCGTCTTGACCATCGGCGCCTCGGCGCGGACCGCCGACACCGGGGCGAGGGCGGCCAAGGCGCAGCCCGCAACGAGCATGGCACGGAGGATCTTCTTCATCGCTTTTTCTCCCTGAAAACTGACGAATATGAAATGCGCCGCCGGCCCGGATGGAACGTGGGGCCGGCGAACGTCGGAATGGGGCCGGCCGGCGTGCCCGCGCAGGTTCAACGGGCGATCGGCCTGTAGCGGATGCGCTTCGGTTTCGCGCCTTCCTCGCCGAGGCGTTTTCTCTTGTCCTCTTCGTATTCCTGGTAGTTGCCCGAGTAGAACGTCCATTGCGAATCGCCTTCCGCCGCGAGAATGTGCGTGCAGATGCGGTCGAGGAACCACCGGTCGTGGCTGATGATCAGCGCGCAGCCGGCGAATTCGAGCAGCGCGTCTTCGAGTGCGCGCAGCGTCTCGACGTCGAGGTCGTTCGACGGTTCGTCGAGCAGCAGCACGTTGCCGCCGGAGATCAGCGTCTTGGCCATGTGCAGCCGGCCGCGCTCGCCGCCGGAGAGGTTGCCGACGATCTTCTGCTGGTCGCCGCCGCGGAAGTTGAAGCGGCCGATGTAGGCACGGCTTGGCATCTCGAAGCGGCCGACGGTCAACACGTCGGCGCCGTCCGAGATCGCCTCGAACACGGTCTTGTCGTTAGCGAGTCCTTCGCGGGACTGGTCGACCGACGCGAGCTTGACCGTCGGACCGACGACGACTTCGCCCGAATCCGGTTGCTCCTTGCCCTGGATCATCTTGAACAGCGTCGATTTGCCGGCGCCGTTCGGACCGATGATGCCGACGATCGCGCCCGCCGGGATCGTGAAGCTGACGTTGTCCATCAGCAGCTTGTCGCCGAACGCCTTCGAGACGTTGTGGAACTCGATGACCTTGTCGCCGAGGCGCTCGCCCGGCGGGATGAAGATTTCCTGCGTCTCGTTGCGGCGCTGGTATTCGACGGTCGCCATCTCCTCGTAGCGGGCGAGACGCGCCTTCGACTTCGCCTGGCGCGCCTTCGGGTTCGAGCGCACCCACTCGAGTTCCTGCTTCATCGACTTCATGTGCGCGTCGACCTGCTTCTGCTCCTGCTCGAGGCGCGCTTCCTTCTGCTCGAGCCACGACGAGTAGTTGCCCTTCCACGGGATGCCATGGCCGCGGTCGAGCTCGAGGATCCACTCGGCCGCGTTGTCGAGGAAGTAGCGGTCGTGGGTGACGGCGACGACGGTGCCCGGGAAGCGGGTCAGGAACTGCTCCAGCCATTCGACCGACTCGGCGTCGAGGTGGTTGGTCGGTTCGTCGAGCAGCAGCATGTCGGGCTTTGACAGCAAGAGCTTGCACAGCGCGACGCGCCGCTTCTCGCCGCCCGACAGGTTGCCGATGACGGCGTCCCAGGCCGGCAGACGCAGCGCGTCGGCGGCGATCTCCATCTGGTTCTCGATGTCGCTGCCGGCCGTCGCGAGGATGTTCTCGTATTTCGCCTGCTCCTCGGCGAGCTTGTCGAAGTCGGCATCGGGTTCGGCGTACGCGGCGTAGATCTGGTCGAGCTTCTGGCGCGCCTCGAGGATTTCACCGAGGCCGGATTCGACTTCCTCCCTGACGGTCTTCGCGGGATCGAGCTCCGGTTCCTGCGGCAGGTAGCCGATCCGGACGCCGGCGAGGTGCTGGACCTCCCCGTCGTACTCCTTGTCGGCGCCGGCCATGATGCGCAGCACGGTCGACTTCCCCGAGCCATTCAGGCCGAGCAGTCCGATCTTCGCGCCGGGGAAAAACGAGAGGGAAATATCCTTGATGATCTGCCGTTTCGGCGGCACGATCTTGCTCACGCGGAGCATCGACATCACGTATTGGGCCATCGCTCTGAGATTGGAAAACGATCCGAAAGAAAGACTGCAAAGGATACCCTAAGCCCGCAGCATGCTGTTCAGGCGGCTGGACAGTCGAACCGATGCCGGATGATGCTGTCCAGTTCTCGTGCCGTGTCCCGCGTGCGGATGGAGGTACGACCGCCGGACCGTAATCGGCGTCCCGCAACGGGGAGACGCGCTGCATGACCGACGACGAAAAGACATCGGGGGGAGCAGATCGGGGCTGGCGACGCGGGCTTTCGGGCGTTGTCGCGATGACACTTTTCGCGCTCGTCTGTTCCGGGCTCGCCGCGTGGGTGGTGTGGCGCGAGCTCACGGAACGGCACGAGCGCGAATTGGCGTCCCACTTGGCGCTGCAGCGTGCCGAAGTCGCACTTCGCATCGAGGAGCGCTTTAGGAGTTACAAGGCGCTGTTGCGCAGCGGGCGCGCGCTCTTGGGGCTGGGCGGGGAGATCGGCCGCGCGGAGTGGAAGGATTTCGTGCAGACGCTGAACGTGATCAAAGACTTCCCGGGGATCCAGGGCTTCGGCTTCACCGAGTGGATACAACCCGACGCGCTGGAAGCGCATATGGTGCGCATGCGCAGCCAGCGGAACGAAGACTATCGGGTGTGGCCGGAGGGCGAACGCGACGGCTACTCCAGCATCATCTTGCTCGAGCCCGACGACTGGCGGAACCAGCGGGCGTTCGGCTACGACATGTATTCCGAGCCGGTGCGGCGGGAGGCGATGGAGCGCGCGGCGAGAACCGGGGAGGCGGCATTATCCGGCCCCACGGTGCTGGTGCAGGAGACGGAATCGGACGTCCAGGCGGGGGTCCTCATCTATAGCCCCTTGTTCGACCGGGACAAACCGCTCAGCACGGACGTGGAACGGCGGCAGGCGCAGCTCGGGTGGGTCTATATGCCGTTCCGGATGTCCGATCTGATGCGGGGGATCCTCGGGCGATATTCGGACGGCGTGCGGCTTCGGATTTACGACAAATCCGAGGCGCCCGGTAACCTGCTGTACGACAGTCACGGCGGACGCGAGCCGGAAGAGGAGCCCGAGTTGGGCAGCGTCGAGCGCTTACCGCTGGCCGGGCGGGAGTGGGTCGTGAGGCTCGAAGCCTTGCCGGGATATGCCGCGCCGTTCGATGCGCGGCAGGCCGAACTGGTGTCGATTGCACTGGTCGGCTTGTTGTTCGTGGTCGTCACGTTCTCGATGTCCCTGGCCCGGCGGCGCGCCCGGACCATCGCACGCACGTCGGAGTCCCTACGCCGAAGCGAAGCGCGTTACAGCACGCTCGTCAATCTCGCGCAGGAAGGGATCGCGGCGACCGACGCGCAGTTCCGGCTGGTTTTCGCCAATCCGAGCCTCGTCGAGATGCTCGGGCGCGACCAGTCAGTGCTGCTCGGACGCGCCCTGGACGAGTTGTGGCGGGACGGCGACCCTGAGAGTCGCGAGCAGATCCTCGAACGCCTGCGGATGGGGCGAGGGAAGCGCTACGAGAAGGAACTCGTTCGCAGCGAGGGCCGTCTCTTGACCGCGCTCGTGTCCGACGCGCCGCTGGCCGACGATGACGGCCAGCTGAAGGGCGCGACCGTCGTCATCGCGGACATCACCGAGCGCAAGGACATCGAGCGCAGGATTTCCCATCTTGCGACCCACGACGTGCTGACCGGCGTACCGAACCGCCTGATGTTCGGCGAGTTGCTCACACATGCGGTCGATCAGGCGCGCCGCTACCGGCATCGCCTCGCGTTGCTGTTCGTCGATCTCGATCACTTCAAGCAGGCAAACGACGAGTTCGGACACCACGTCGGCGACCTGCTGCTGATGGATGCCGCCCGGCGCATGCAGCATTCGATCCGCGCGTCGGACACGCTCGGCCGGCGCGGCGGCGACGAGTTCGTCGTTCTGCTGCCAGAAATCAATTCGCATGCCGACGTCGAGGCCGTCGCGGAAAAAATCCGCAGCGAGATCGAGCGGCCTTTCCTCCTCGACGGGAACAACGTCAGGATCTCGTCGAGCATCGGCATCGCGCTCTATCCGGAGCACGCCGACGACGAGGACACGCTGCTGCGGCGCGCGGACGAAGCGATGTATCGCGCGAAGAGCGAAGGTCGGAACGCCTACCGGTACCCCGACTGAGGGGCGCGGTGGAGCGTCAGCCGACCAGCTCGTCGAGATTGATGTCGGCGATCAGATCGTTCGACAGGCGTTCGAGATCCGCCTTCAGCGCCGCGGCATCCACGGCAGCGTCGGCGTTGAGCACCGCTTCGGCGTGGAACAGCGTCTCGGACGACATCGGCGCGCTCGACACGCGGGTCACGAGCTTCTCGACGTTGACGCCGTGCCGGGTGAACACCTGCGACACTTC
Source organism: Aromatoleum sp. (assembly GCF_036675785.1). NCBI lineage: Bacteria > Pseudomonadati > Pseudomonadota > Betaproteobacteria > Rhodocyclales > Rhodocyclaceae > Aromatoleum > Aromatoleum sp. Next base: position 26,171 of record NZ_JAKFEF010000025.1, on the reverse strand, counting down.
GCGGACGATCCCGATGCGGTCGTGCCCGACGAGGCTGAACGCGAGACGCCGGTGACGGGGCGCCGCGCCCGCGGAGTTCATCGAGCATTCGACGGCGACGCGCAACGCCGATAGCTGCGCGAGCGCCTCTTCGAGCGGTTCCGCCTGGTCTGGCGGCACGCTCACCTTCAGGATGCCCGCGAACTTTCCGGCGAGCTGCGCCATCGACGATTCGAGCCAGTTCCCGCCATGAGCGGTGATCACCGACGAGAGCTGTTCGACGAGTCCGGGGCGGTCGTCGCCGAGGAGCGTGAGAACGAGAATTCGGGACACGGCTTTCCTCCGGTTGTCGTAGGGAGCGCGAACTTCCGCGCCGGGGCCACGGATCGATTCTAGTCCTTCCGCACACGAAGGTTCAGGCGGCGAATTGCAGGCGCGCGAGGTGCGCGTACAGGCCGTTCAGCAATACGAGGCGCGAGTGGGTGCCCGTTTCGACGATCCGGCCGGCTTCGAGCACGACGATGCGGTCGGCGCGCTGCACGGTGGCGAGACGATGGGCGATGACGATCGTCGTCCGGTTGCGCATCAGCGCCTCCAGCCCCTCCTGCACCATCCGCTCGCTTTCGGCGTCGAGCGCGGAGGTCGCCTCGTCAAGCAGCAGGATCGGGCGGTCGGCGAGGATCGCGCGCGCGATCGCGATCCGCTGCCGCTGCCCCCCCGACAGCTTCACGCCGCGCTCGCCGAGATCGCTGTCGTAGCCGAGCGGAAGCCGCGAAACGAATTCGTCGGCACAAGCGGCTTCGCACGCGGCGCGCACCTCGTCGAGGGTGGCGTCCGGCCGCGCGTAGCGGACGTTCTCGGTCACGCTCGCGGCGAAGATCACCGGCTCCTGCGGGACGAGCGCGATCCGGCTGCGGATCGCTCGCGGGTCGGCCGAAGTCAGCGGCACGCCGTCGATGCGCAGAACGCCGCCGTCGGGATCGTAGAAGCGCAGCAGCAACTGGAAGAGCGTCGACTTGCCCGCGCCCGACGGGCCGACGAGTGCGACGGTTTCGCCGGGCGCAACCGAGAGGTCGAAATGCTGCAGCGCGGGTGTGTTCGGGCGGGACGGGTAGTGGAAGCTCACGCCCTCGCAGCGGATTTCGCCGCGCGGCGGTTCCGGCAGTGGCACCGGCACCGCGGGCACGCGGATCGCGGGGCGCGCGGCGAGGATTTCCATCAGTCGCTCGGTTGCGCCGGCTGCGCGCTGCAAGTCGCCCCAGACTTCGGAGAGCGCACCGACGCTGCCCGCGACGAGCGCGGCGTAGAACACGAACGCGGACAGCTCGCCGGCGCTGATCTTCCCTGCGAGAACGTCGTGTCCGCCGACCCACAGGATGAACGCGATCGCGCCGAAAACGAGCACGAGCACCGTGGCGACAAGCTGCGCGCGGACGCGAACGCGGGCGTGCGCGGTGTCGAACGAACGGTCGAGACGCTGCCCGAAGTCCGCCCGGTCCGCATCCTCGTGTCCGTACGCCTGCACGACGCGGATCTCATGCAGTGTCTCGTCGATGCGATTGCCGAGTTCGGCCAGCCGGTCCTGGCTTTCGCGTGCGAGCCGCCGCACCCGCCGCCCGTAGACGACGATCGGCACGACGACGATCGGAACCCCGGCGAGCGTCAGCAGCGTGAGCTTGAGGCTCGTTGTGAACAGCATCACGAGCCCGCCGAACAGCATCAGGATGTTGCGCAGCGCGATCGAAAGGGTGGAGCCGATGATGCTCTCGATCTGCGCGGTGTCCGACGTCAGCCGCGAAATCACTTCCCCGGTACGCCCCGCCTCGAACCACGCTGGCGGGAGCGTCAGCAGGTGATCGAACAGGCGCTGACGCAGGTCCGCGGTGACGCGTTCGCCAAGCCACGACACGTTGTAGAAACGAACGTAGGTCGCGCCGGCGAGCAGCGCGATGATGCCGAACATCGCGGCGAGTGTCGCGTCGAGCCAAACCGGGTTCGCTGCCGAAAAGCCGCGGTCGACGACCGCGCGCAGTCCCTGTCCGACCGCGAGCATCGCCCCGGCGGCGACGAGCAGCGCGACGCCGGCAAGCACGACACGCTGTCGATAGGGCCTGAGGAGGGCAGCCAGCGCAACGGCCGGGGGAAACGGTTGAGGCATCGCGATCGGGTCAGGGTGGCAGCGGGCGTAGGGAAGCACAAACTCGGCTTCGATACGATACCCCAATTTGGGCGGCATATCGAAGGTCCGGCGCCCTGTCGGCGGACGCCGGCGCGCGCTGCGGAAATCGCCCTCGGCGCTTCAGCCTGCGTCGATCGTCGCGATCAATTGTCCTTCGTCGATGAGGTCGCCTTCGTCGACGTGGACCTCGACGACTTGCCCCGCATACAGGGAGGGAATGTCGAGGGCGACCTTCCCGGTCTCCAGCACGATCGCGGTCTCATCGAAGCCGATGTCTTCTCCGGCGCGAATCAGCACGCTCTGCACGTAGACCTCCTCGGTGCGACAGGAGCCGCAACTCTCCCAGCACTCGGGAAATTTCGGCATGCGGATTTCGACGATTCTGCCCACGCCTCAGTTACTCGCCGGCGTGACGAAAATGCCGCTGACGAACATCACGGCCGGAAAGGTGCGGCCGAGCAGCTTGCTGTGAAATTCCTTCATGATCACCCCGTCGTCGAAGCGGACGGTGTCGCCCCGCGACAGCGCGGTTCGCGGCCCCGCGATCCAGCGCGTGCGGTCCCCGTCGCTTAATTCGATGTAGGTGTATTCGTTCGCATCGATCGCACTGACGACCTGCCCGACGTTAGCGGGCGTTGCGCTGCGGGCGGGAGCGGCGGGTCGCATGACCCGGTACGCGTCGGCGGGGGAAGGATGGCCGGGCGGGGTGGCTCCGTGGGCCGCGAGCGAACCGGCGAGCAGCAGTGCGGGTAATGCAGACAGCGGCGCGACTACGGTTCGTCTGCGTTGCGTGATCATGAAAGCAGTCCGGAAAACAGCGTAGGAAGCAAAGTGTACTCCCGCGCCCGCGCTTGTGCACGGACGACGGGAGGCAATCCGCCCGAACTGTCCGGACTCGTGGCTTACTTCTCGACGAACGCGCGTTCGATGACGTAATCGCCCGGCTCGCCGATATGGCGCGAGACCTTGAATCCGCGCGAATCGAGCAACGTGCAGGTGTCCTTGAGCATCGCCGGGCTTCCGCACAGCATCGCGCGGTCATGTTCGGGGTCGAGCGGAGGGAGGCCGATATCGTCGAACAGCTTTCCGCTTTCGATCAGGTCGGTCAGACGGCCGCGGTTGACGAAAGGTTCGCGGGTGACCGTTGGGTAGTAGATGAGCTTGTTGCGGACGTCGTCGCCGAAGAACTCGTTTTCGGCGAGTTGCTCGGTGATGAAATCGCGGTAGGCGAGCTCGGAAACGGTCCGGACGCCGTGGATCAGGACGACGTGTTCGAAACGCTCGTAGGTTTCGGGGGCCTGCATCAGGCTCAGGAACGGGGCGAGACCGGTGCCGGTCGCGAGCATGTACAGGCGCTTGCCCGGCTTCAGGTCGTGCAGCACCAGCGTTCCGGTGGGCTTCTTGCTGACGACGATCGGATCGCCTTCCTTGAGATGTTGCAGGCGTGAAGTCAGCGGGCCGTTTGGCACCTTGATGCTGAAGAACTCGAGGTGTTCCTCGTAATTCGGGCTTGCGATGCTGTACGCGCGCGTCAGCGGACGCCCTTCGACGTCGAGGCCGATCATCACGAACTGGCCGTTCGTGAAGCGCAGCGCGCGGTCGCGCGTCGTGCGGAAGCTGAAAAGCGTGTCGTTCCAGTGATGGACGCTGAGGACGCGTTCGGTGCTGAGATTGCTCATGGTTGCCACCTTGCCGGGAGGGAATGCGGGTCGGTGTTGATTCTAGGATTGCGTAAATATCCGGTGGTTGGATAATTCGGATATTTCTTAGAAGAAAAAGCGATATGAAGTTCACGCTTCGCCAGCTCGCGATCTTCGCGGCGACCGCCCGGACCGGCAGCATTTCGCGCGCCGCGGAACTGTCGGCGATCTCGCAATCGGCCGCGAGCAGCAGCCTCGCGGAGTTCGAACGGCAGTTCGACATCCAGCTCTTCGACCGCGTCGGCCGGTCGCTGCGCCTCAACGAACTCGGGGAGCGCCTGTTGCCGCGCGCGATGGAGCTTCTCGACCGTGCCGACGACATCGAGGCGCTGCTTCACGGCCGCGCCGGCTTCGGCACGCTGGACATCGGCGCGACGCTGACGATCGGCAACTACCTCGCGACGCTGATCGGCGCCGAGTTCCTGCAACGCCACCCCGACGCGCGCATTCGCCTCGAAGTGCACAACACGGCCACCATCGTGCAGCAGGTCGCCGGCTTCGACCTCGATCTCGGGCTCATCGAAGGCCGCTCGCAGCACCCCGATCTCGTCACGGCGCCGTGGCTCGACGATGAACTCGTCGTGTTCTGCGCACCGACGCATCCGATGGCGCAGCGCCGGGTGGCCACGGCCGACGAACTCCTCGGCCAGCCGTGGATCCTTCGCGAAATCGGGTCGGGCACCCGCGAAACCCTCGACCAGGCGACACGGCACTTCGAAGGGCGACTGGACGTGCGGCTCGAGCTCGAACACACCGAGGCGATCAAGCGGGCCGTGGAGTCGGGGCTCGGCATCGGCTGCATCTCGCGCATGGCGCTGCGCGAGGCGTTCCGCCGCGGAAGTCTGGTCGCGATCGAAACGCCCTCACTCGATCTGCGCCGGCGCTTTCATTTCCTCTGGCACCGGCAGAAGTTCCAGACGGCGGGCATGAAGGCTTTTCTCGACCTCTGTCGCGAAATGACGGCGGGCGCCCGTCGCAGCGACGAGATCGAGCTGAGCTACATTCCCTGAGGGGGCTGCGCGCACGAAGCACAAAGCACGGAGTGAGCCCCAGGGCAGGTGGCGGATCGGAGTGCTAACATCCAGGCATTCCGCGCGCATGGCAACGCGCTTTCGTGCGGGCCGAACATCCTGAGACGGGCATGCGGGATCGGGTGAAGAGGGCTTGCGAATGCGTGCAATCGACCGATCGACAGCATGCGCGCTCGCGGCGGCCGCGATGCTGATCGGCTGCAGCCTGCCGAGCTTCGGCGAGCCCGGCCCGCCCGTTGCCGGAACGCTTCATGTCGCGCCGGACGGCACCGAGCTCGACCGGACGAGCTTCCGGATGCGGCTCGCCGCGGCGGACGTGATCTATCTCGGCGAACAGCACGGCAACCGCCACCACCACGCCGCCCAACTCGGCATCGTCGCCGACCTCGTCGCGAGCGGGCGCAAACCCGCGATCGGTTTCGAGGCCGTCAGCCTGACGCAGACGAGCGACCTGATGAACTACGTCTTCGCGCCGGCTTCCGGCGACGCGGAAGCAGCGGCGCGTCGCTTGCGTTCCGAACTGGGCTGGACGGCCGACGGCGATCGGTGGCGCGACTACGGTCCGCTGCTCGAATTCGCGCGCGCGAACAAACTTCGCATAGCCGGTATCGATCTGCCGGGCGGCCTGCGTCGGCGCATCAGCCGCGTCGGCGTGCAGGGGCTGAGCGCGGTCGAACGCGCGCAGTTGTACGACACCGGGTTCGAAGATGCCGCTTACCGGGAATTCATGCACGGAAGGCTCGATGACGCGCATTGCGGCTTCGCTCGGCCGGCGCTGCTCGATCGCCTTTACGAAACGTGGCTCGCCCGCAACGACGCGATGATGACCGTCGTCACGACACTCGCCGCGGAGCGGCCCGGGGAGCCGGTCGTCGTGATCGTCGGTGGGGGCCATGTCGCGCACAACATGGGGGTCTTCGAACGCGTCGCGCAGCGCGCGCCGCAGTTGCGTCAGCTCAACATCGGCTTTCGCGGCGAGCAGGCCGGTACCACCGTTCCGGAACTCTTCGCACCCGTCGAATTTGCGGGACGGCGGTTCGCGCCGACGCACGAAATCATCTGGCTCACGCCGGGCGCGTCGGGGCGGGCAGCGGCGTCCCCGTGCGCCGGGCTCGAGGACCACATGAAGAAGATGGGGAAGTGAAGGGCGCCGGATTCGTCGGCGCCCCCTGATCGTCAGCCCTGGCCGGCCTGCAGTTCGCGCGTGCGGATCTTCGTCACGACCGGGGCCGGAGCGACCGGGACAGGCGGCGCGGCGGGCGCCGGTACGACGACGGGCTGGCGCTCGGGCATGTACGACGCGACCTGGCACGCGATCGCAGCGACGTAGGGAATGCACTGCAGCGCGAGGATGCCCACCCACAACTGCGCTTCGAGGTCGTTCGCGCCGCGCAGCCAGACGAGGACGACCGAGCCGAGGACCAACGCGAACAGCAGTCCGATTTCCTCGCGGATCGGCGAGAAGAACGCGAGCGTGCCCTTGTCCTTCCATCCTTTCGGCGTGCGGACGAACTCGCCGCGCTTCTTGACCAGCCCGGCGAAGACGCCGCGCGCGATCGCGTGCGCCAGTCCGACCGAGAGCACCGATGCGCCGAGAATGTCCTTCCACGGAGCGTCCATCGTTCGCCGGTAGAGGATCGGCCCGAGACCCCCCTTGAACGCCATGAACACGAGGATCGGCAGCGCGAGCGCCGACACTGGCAGTCCGAACTCCTTGGGCATGTAGAGCATGCCGATGGTCCACGCGAGGCTCGCGAACACGAACACGAGCTGCAGCGCGTCACCGAGCCATGCGAACCATCCGGTCAGAAAGTGGTAGCGCTGTGCGAGATTGAGCCGGCTCGGGCCGAGCATCGCGGGGACGTGGTGCTTGAGAATCTGCATTGCGCCGAACGCCCAGCGGAAACGCTGGCTCTTGATCGCCGGGAAGTCGGCCGGCGTCAGGCCGCGGCCGAGGATATGGTCGACGTAGCGCGTGTCGTAGCCCTTTTCGATCAGGCGCAAGCCGAGTTCGGTGTCTTCGCAGATGCACCATTCCGACCAGCCCCCGACTTCCTCGAGCGCGAGCCGGCGCACGAGTGTCATCGTGCCGTGCTGGATCAGCGCGTTGCGTTCGTTGCGGTGATGCATGCCGATGCGGAAGAAGCCGTCGAACTCCCAGTTGCACATGCGGCGGAAGGGCTGCGTCTCCCAATCTCGATGCGCCTGCGGCGCCTGCACGACGGCGACGTCGGCCGCGTCGAAGTGCGGGATCAGACAGGACAGCCAGTCGGGCGACACGACGTAGTCCGCATCGACGACGCCGACGACTTCGGCGCGCGGATCCGTCTGCTCGAGACCGAAATTCAGCGCCCCCGCCTTGAAGCCGGGCCAATTATCGAGATGGAAGAAGCGGAAACGCGGCCCGAGCTCGGCGCAGCGCTTCTCGAGCGGCTTCCACAAGGCCTCGTCCTTCGTGTTGTTGTCGAGGACGAGGACTTCGAAGTTGCCGTACTTCATCGCCGCGAGGCTGTCGATCGTCGCGATAACCATCTCGGGTGGCTCGTTGCAGCACGCGAGGTGGACCGACACGAACGGCTCGCGCTCGACGGGGTGCGGGTCCAGCGGGAGGAAGCGCCGCTGCCAGCGGCGTTTGAACAGCACCTCGCCGAACTCGAAGCCGTGCGACAGCAGCACCGCGATTGTGAGGATCGTCGCGACGATCAGCATCGCGAGGCCGATCAGGTCGCGCTGAGTGAGGTAGTAGTCCGCCGGCACGTTGAGGCCGATGACCAGCGTCACTGCACAGGCCTGGATCAACGCGGCGAGCCACAGGCGGCCGAGGACGTTCCAGTCGCGCAGCAGGAAGCAGATCAGGAACATCGGGAGGAACGCGATCATCGCCGCCATCTCCGCTTTCTCGTGCCAGCGGATGTCCTTCACGACTAGGCCGTCGAGCGGATATTTCGCCTCGCGCTCGGCGTTGAACATGCCCCAGTACGCGCCGGCCCAGCCTTCGACTTCGATCTTCCACGGCTGGTCGATCGCTTCCATCAGGAAATAATCGAGGTCGGCGGTACGCGGATGCGCGAGGAACTCGCGAATGAAGCGCGCCTGGTTTTCCGCCGAGGGCACCGACGTCGTGTCCGCGCCGTCCAGGCTGTTGAGCGTCGGGCCGCGGCTCGGCCAGCCGATTTCGCCGATGACGATCTTCTTCTTGGGGAACGTCTTAACAAGTTCGTCGTAGCGCATCAGCGCATATTCGACCGCCGACTCGACCGGCACCCCTTCGTGGTACGGAAGGAGGTGCACGTTGATGTAATCGACGTTCTTCGCGAGCTCCGGATTCTTGAGCCAGACGTGCCACGGCTCCGCGGTCGAAACCGGAACCTTCAGCCCCTTCAGGGCCTTACGTACAGTCGCGAGATATGCGGACAGTTCCTTGACGGAAAGGTCGCCGCGCAACACCGCTTCGTTGCCGACCACGACGCGCTCGATATGCCGGAACTTGCGCACCGATGCGATCAATGCTTCGATTTCGCGCTCGTTTGCCGCGAGGTCGGACGACAACCACGCGCCGGCCGTCACGCGCAGCTTGCGTTCGCCGGCCAGCGGGATGACTGCCGGGTTCTCGGTGACGCCGTACGTCCGCACGCGTTCGGCTGATTGCGCGAGCAGATCGAGGTCGGCCCCGATCTGCGCTTCGGTCGGATACGTCTCCTTCAGGGGACTCTGGTCGCGCTGGAAGGGGCTGTATGCGAAGCCGCGAATGCTGTTGCCGGCGCCGATGAATTCGGCGCCTCGGTTCCAGCGTTCCGCGATGTAGTACTGGGTGGCGGCGACCAGGCCGGCGAGAATGAGCGCTACGAACAGACGGTAAATCAGCGAAGCTGCAGTTTTCATCAATGATCCGGGTGCATTCAGGGCAGGAGAACGCTGCACAGCGTGGCGGAGGTGCTTCGAGCAGCGGCGCGGTGCGGCGCGGGGCTCATGCGGCGCCGACGTTGTGACACAATTCGGCCTACCCGGAACACGTTACGTGCGGCGCGGAGTTTATTCGCTTTTTCAGTTGCTTAGCAACGTTCGGGAGGCGCAATTTGCAACAGGACGTAGGTAGTAGGGCGGGCGCTTGATTTGAAAGGGAAAAGAAAAATGGTTCGAAAGTATTTCCACACATATTGCGACCCGAAGGCGATCGGCGCGGTCGGCGCCGCCGTGCTCGCTGCGGCCCTCGTGCTGCGCTATGGTGCGCTCGAAGCGGGTGTCTTTCCGCTCGACTGCGGGGGCGTGAGCGCGGACGGCTTCGATGGCTTGTGCGCGGCGAAATGGCTCCTGGTGGAGTCGTTCCTCCACGAGCGCCTCGGCTGGCTGAGTCTCGTCCTCGGGCTCGCCGCCTTCATGACGCGGCGCCGAGGGTTCGCGTGGGGAGGTTGGGTCGGCGGGATCGCCGGACTCGTGTTGTACAGCTTCAATCCCGCGGCGGTCGGCGCATTGCTGTCACTGCTGGTCCTCGCGAGGGCCGCGTCCGAGCGTCGGCGCGGCGAGGAGCAGACCGGTGAGCAGCCACGCGATGGCTTGCGGGTTGGCAGGCTCGGGTAGCCAGCGGCCGACGACACAGACCGCGATGACCGCCGCGCAAACGCGCTCTTCGACTGCGTGCCCCTTTTGGCCGAACCATCCGAGGGTGCCGAATGCGAGCGCCGGCACCAGAAAGAGCAAGGTTGGAAAGTCGCGATAGCGCGGGTCCGCAAACAGCAGCAGCGCCGCAACGGCGGCGGCGAACAGCAGGACGGTGCGCAGCAGTCCGAGGTAGCCCGAAGTACCGAGTCCAACTGCGCCGCGTTTGCGAAATGCCCTCCACGCCGCAGCGCCGGAGACGATCCCGGACTCCGTCGCCCCTCGCGTCAGCACGAGCGGAACGAGCAGGCCGACGACGAAGACTGCCCCGAGCAGCATCCATTCCCCTGCATCGCGGTAGGCGAGTGCGGCGTGTTCCCAAGTCAGCATGGCCACAAGGCCGCCGACCAGGCCGATCGCCGCCGACGCGGCCACGTGTCCGCGCGAGCGCTTCCCGCGCCCCACGGCGAGCGACAGACCGAGACAAAGCAGCGCGCCGAGCGCTGCGCCCTGCAGCGGGGCCACCGCATCCTGGCGTTCTGCAACGGGCCCGGCGAGCGGGAATTTCGGCTTCAAATCGACGTCCAGCACCCCCCAGTAGCCGCCGACCGTCCCTTCGAGGCGCCGCTTCCACGGCTGGTCGATCGCCTCGATGAGGTTGTAGTCCCAGCCCTCGTCGTGAGCGCGGTGCACGAACTCGCGGATGTATCGCGCCTGATTGACCTGGGACGGCGCGGACGCTTCGCGCTGGCGTCCAGCGCTCGGCCAGCCGGTTTCGCCGATCATCACCGGCTTGTCGAAGTGCCCGCGCACCTCCGCGAAGACCGTCGCGACATGGGCGATCGCGACATCAACGGACACCGGCTCGTCCTCCCAGAACGGCAGGATATGCACCGTGACGCGGTCCACCGCGCGCGCGAGGCTCTCGTGCTTGAGCCAGAACTCCCACACGTCGGCATAGGTGATCGGCACCTTCGCGCGCGCCTTCGCGTACTCGATCAGTTCGCGCAACTCGTCCTCGGTGCGCTCGCGGCGCAGCATCACCTCGTTGCCGACGATCAACATGCGGACGACGTCCGCGTTGTCGTTCGCGATCTGGATCGCGCGATCGAGTTCCCGCGCATTCCGCTTGCGGTCAATGCTGATCCACGCGCCGAGCAGCACTTTCAACCCGAGCTCGCGCGCGACCTCGGGGACTTGGTCGAGTCCCTGGTCGACCGAATACAGCCGCACGCATTCCGTCATCCGCGACAGGGCCGTGAGGTCGTCGACGATCTGCTGGCGTGAGATCTTCAGCGTCTCGTCGAACGGCGTCTGGCCGGGCTTGCGGTACGGCGCGTAGGAGACGCATTTCAGCCGTTCGCCTTCGGCGAGTTGCAGGTCGTGCATCGCGACGGGCCGCAGCTGCCACGCGAGGAAGAGGCCGAGGCAGGCGAGGGCGACGAGGTGGACGTAGAGCAGCGCGCGCCAGGGGGCGGCGGCCGCGCGCGACGAACGGGGGTCGGGCATGTCGGGGACGGAGGGCTTTTGCCAATGCATATGAAAAAGCCACGCCCGGGGGCGTGGCTTCCGAATGAAGCGGCGGGATTCTAGCTCGCGTACTCGGTCATGGGTACGCAGGCGCAGAAAAGATTGCGATCCCCATACACGTCGTCGATGCGATTGACGCTGGGCCAGAACTTGTTTTCGGCGACCCACGGCAGCGGGAAGGCCGCCAGCTCGCGCGAATAGGGCCGGCTCCATTCCCGGTCGTCGCCGCCGATGAAGTCCGCCTGCGTGTGCGGCGCGTTCTTCAGCGGGTTGTCGTCGGCCGACCAGGCCCCGGTTTCGACTTCGCGGATTTCGTTGCGGATCGAGATCATCGCGTCGATGAAGCGGTCGAGTTCGCCGAGATCCTCCGACTCGGTCGGCTCGACCATGATCGTGCCGGCGACCGGGAAGGACATCGTCGGCGCGTGGAAGCCGTAATCCATCAGGCGCTTCGCAATGTCGACTTCGCTGATGCCGGTGGCGGCCTTGATCGGGCGGATATCAAGGATGCACTCGTGCGCGACGCGGCCCCTGGAGCCGGTATAGAGCACCGGGTAGTGCGGGGCGAGACGGTTCGCGACGTAGTTCGCGTTGAGGATCGCGACTTCGGTCGCGCGCCTGAGGCCGGTGGCGCCCATCATCGCGATATACATCCACGAGATCGGCAAAATGCTCGCCGACCCGAATGGCGCGGCGCTCACCGCTCCCTGTCCCTTGTTCGGCCGCTCGTCGTCCCCGGTCGGCGCGACCACGTGATCGGCCATGAACGGCGCGAGATGCGCGGCGAGCCCGATCGGGCCCATGCCCGGCCCGCCGCCGCCGTGCGGGATGCAGAAAGTCTTGTGCAGGTTCATGTGGCTGACGTCGGCGCCGATCGTCGCCGGCGACGTCAGCCCTACCTGCGCGTTGAGGTTCGCGCCGTCCATGTACACCTGCCCGCCGTGGCGATGCACGGCAGCGCAGATCTCGCGGATCGCTTCCTCGAACACGCCGTGGGTCGAGGGATAGGTGATCATCAGCGCCGCGAGCCGGTCGGCGTATTGCGCGGCCTTCGCCTCGAGGTCGGCGACCTCGACGTTGCCACTGTCGTCGCAGCCGACGACGATGACGTCCATGCCGCACATCTGCGCCGTCGCCGGGTTCGTGCCGTGGGCCGATTTCGGGATCAGGCAGACGTTGCGGTGCGTGTCGCCGCGGCTGTCGTGATAGCGACGGATCGCGACGAGGCCTGCGTACTCGCCCTGCGCGCCCGAATTCGGCTGCATCGAGATCGCCGGGAAACCGGTCACGGCCTTCAGGTAGTCCGCAAGTCCGTCGATCATCTCGAGATAGCCCTGCGCCTGCTCGCGCGGCGCGAACGGATGGAGGTTCGCGAACTCGGGCCAGGTGATCGGGATCATCTCGCTCGTCGCGTTGAGCTTCATCGTGCAGGAGCCGAGCGAGATCATCGAATGATCGAGCGCGAGGTCGCGGTTCTGCAGCTTTTTCAGGTAGCGCAGCATCTCGTGTTCGGTGTGGTGCGTGTTGAACACGGGATGCGCGAGGATCGCGTCGGCGCGCAGCAGCGCCGGCGGAATCGCGCCGCCGGCGTCCGCGACACGCGCGTCGAGCGCGACGAGATCGGTGCTGGCGCCGAAGACGGACAGCAGCCGCGCGACGTCGTCGGCGGTCGTCGTCTCATCGACCGACAGGCCGAGAACGGTGCCGGTTGCGTGCCGCAGGTTGTAGCCGGCCGCATCGCACGCGGCGAGCAGATCGGCGGTCCGCCCGCCGGTCTCGACCTGCAAGGTGTCGAAGAACGCAGTCGCGAGGACGCGGAATCCCGCGCTCCGGAGCCCTTCGGCGAGGATCGCCGCCAAGCGGTGGATGCGCGCGGCGATCGTGCGCAGTCCTTCGGGGCCGTGATAGACGGCGTAGAAACCGGCCATGTTCGCGAGCAGCACCTGCGACGTGCAGATGTTGGAATTCGCCTTCTCGCGGCGGATGTGCTGCTCGCGCGTCTGCAGCGTCATGCGTAGCGCCGTCTTGCCGCGCGCGTCCTTCGACACGCCGATGATCCGTCCGGGCATCGCGCGCACGTTCGCTTCGCGCGTCGCGAAGAACGCCGCGTGCGGGCCGCCGAAGCCCATCGGCACCCCGAAGCGCTGCGCCGAACCGAGCGCGATGTCGGCGCCCATTGCGCCGGGCGACTTCAGCAGCACCAGCGCCATCAGGTCGGACGCGACCGCGACGACGGCACCCTTCGCCTTCAGCGCGGCGACCGTGCCGGTCAGCTCGACGACTTCGCCGCGCGCGTTCGGATACTGCAGCAGCGCCCCGAAACAGTCGTGCCCCGCCGCGTCTTGGGCCGGGCCGAACTTCAGCTCGAAGCCGAAGAAACCGGCGCGTGTGCGAACGACGTCGATCGTCTGCGGAAAACACGCCTCATCGATATAGAACACGTTCGACTTCGACTTGCTGACGCGCCGCGCCATCGTCATCGCCTCGGCCGCCGCGGTCGCCTCGTCGAGCAGCGATGCGTTCGCGAGTTCGAGGCCGGTCAGATCGATGACCATCTGCTGGAAGTTCAGCAGGGCTTCGAGCCGGCCTTGCGCGATCTCGGCTTGGTAGGGCGTGTAGGCAGTGTACCAGCCCGGATTCTCGATGACGTTGCGGAGGATCACGGAGGGCGTCAGCGTGCCGTAATAGCCCATGCCGATCAGCGACTTCTTCACGACGTTCATCGCCGCGATCGCTCGCAGGTCGGCCAGCGCTTCGTGCTCCGGCTTGGGGCCTTCGAGCGGCAGCGGTGCGGCGAGACGGATCGACGGCGGCACCGTCTGGTCGATCAGCGCGTCGAGATCGGGCGCGCCGACCGCGTCGAGCATCGTCGCGATCTCGTTCGGGGTCGGGCCGATGTGGCGGGCGATGAAGGCGTCGCGCTGTTCGAGCTGCGCGAGCGGGGCGGTGAGGAGCGAGGGGAGGGCGGTGTTCGGCATGAGGCGTGGGCTCTTCGGGGATTTTCCGGACCGTTGTCGCCGGTCCGGGGAGAAATGAGATCGGCCGTCAGGCGCTGGCGATGTCGGCCTGATATCCCTCGGCGTCGAGCAGCGCCGAGACATCCCCCGCGTTGTCTGGCTTGAGCTTGAACAGCCACGCGGAGTACGCGTCGGCGTTGACGCTTTCCGGCGCGTCGGCCACCGCCTGGTTGGATTCGAGGACTTCGCCCGCGACCGGTGCGTAGATGTCCGAGGCCGCCTTGACCGACTCGATCACCGCGCACGCTTCGCCCGCGGCGAGGCGCCGGCCGGCTTCGGGCAGGTCGAGGAAGACGACGTCGCCGAGGGCTTCCTGGGCGTGGTCGGTGACGCCGACCGTGAGCGTGCCGTCGGCTTCGACGCGGATCCATTCGTGGGACTTGGTGTATTTCAGCTGGGCTGGGACGTTGCTCATGCTTGACTCCGGAAGTTAGATGAGCCGCAGGGGTTCGTGCCCGGCGGCGGCAGGTAGCTTGGCTGTTGAAAGAGAGGGTGAGTGGGTGTTGAAGGGGCGCGGTGGGGATGCGAAGAACGTGCCGTCGGTGGTCCGCCGACCCGAACCCTCAGACGAGCGCCTTGCCGTTGCGCACGAACGGCAGCTTGACCGTCCGGGCCTTCAGTCGACGGCCGCGGATGTCGACCTCGACGGTCGCATCGGTTTCGACACCATGCGGCAGGCGCGCGAACGCGATCGATTTCTCGAGCGACGGCGAGAAGCTGCCGCTCGTCGTTTCGCCCTCGCCGTGCGCGGTGAAGACCGGCATGTGCGCGCGCAGCACGCCCTTGTCCTCGAGGATCAGGCCGAGCACGGCGCGGGTGGCGGGCTTTGCGACGAGGGCGGCGCGGCCGACGAAGTCGCGCGCTTCGTCCTTGAGATCGACGGTCCAGGCAAGGCCGGCATCGAGCGGCGAGACGCCCTCGTCCATGTCCTGCCCGTAGAGATTCATCCCGGCTTCGAGGCGCAGCGTATCGCGCGCGCCGAGGGCGCAGGGGGCGACGCCGGCGGCGAGGAGCGCGTTCCAGATCGCTTCGGCGCGGTTCGCCGGCAGCGCGATCTCGAAGCCGTCTTCCCCGGTGTAGCCGGTGCGGGCGACCAGCAGGTCATCGACGGCGACGGCCGAGAACGGTTTCAGGTTTTCGCTTGCCGCGCGGACTTGCGGCAGGGCCGCCCAGGTCTTTTCGCGTGCGTTCGGCCCTTGGACGGCGATCATCGCGAGATCGCGCCGCGCTTCGAGGGTGACGTTCGCGGCCGTCGCGGCGATCCGCTGGCGCATCCACGCGACGTCCTTGTCGGCTGTGCCGGCGTTGACGACGATGCGGAACGACGTCGGGGAAAAGTAGTAGACGATCAGGTCGTCGATGACGCCGCCGTCCGGGTTCAGCATGCAGCTGTAGAGCGCCTTGCCGTGCTCCTTCAGTTTCGCGATGTCGTTGGCGAGCAGTCCGCGCAGCCACGTCGTCGCATCCGGCCCTTCGAGGTCGAGCGCCAGCATGTGCGACACGTCGAACATCCCCGCGTCGCGGCGGACGGCGTGATGTTCCTCGATCTGCGAACCATAGTTCACCGGCATGTCCCAGCCGGCGAAATCCACCATGCGGGCGCCGGCGGCGATATGGGCGGCGTGGAGAGGGGTTTGTCTGGACACGGGATGCTCCTCGGGACGGCTTTTCAGGCTGCGAAGGGTTGAAAAACAGGACGGGGCGAGGCCCGTCCAAGCGAGCGCCGCCCCATCTGTCCCTTGTACCTGAGAGATTCCGACATGCGCCGGGTGCCCCTTCGGTGGATGCCCAAGCCCGCAGAGGATTTCACCGCGCGCCGCATCGCTCTCCAGATTTTCATTCCGTCGGCGGTCCTTTTGCCTGAGCGATTCCGGGGGATTACGCCTTCGGCGACTCTCTGGGAGAGTGCTCTCCCGCGCGACGGGCGGACGATAGCACCGCCGGCCCTCCAGTGGCAACGGCGGGAACGCCCGGTTTGTTACCATCGCGGATCCTCCCGGCCTTCCTCGTGTCCTAGAATGCGGGCCCATCTTGCGGTATCGATCCCATGAACGCTGACCTTCATTGCCACTCCACCGTTTCGGATGGCTGGCTCGCGCCGGCCGACGTCGTGCGCCGCGCGGCGGCGAATGGCGTGACACACCTCGCGTTGACCGATCATGACGAGGTCAGCGGCCTGGACGAGGCGCTCGCGGTCGCGCGCGAGGTCGGCATCACGCTCGTGCCGGGCGTCGAGATCTCGGTGTCGTTCCGCGGCGACACCGTGCATGTGGTCGGACTCGGTATCGATCATCGAAACCCGGAGTTGCTCGCCGGGCTCGCGCAAGTGCGCCGCGGTCGTGCCGAACGTGCCAAACGCATCGGCGAAGCGCTCGAAGCGGCCGGCATCCGCGACGCACTCGCCGGGGCGCGGACTTTCGCGCTCAATCCCGAACTCGTCAGCCGCGCCCATTTCGCGCGTCATCTGGTCGCGACCGGGCTGATGCCCGACGTGAATACGGTTTTCCGTCACTACCTCGCGCAAGGCAAGCCGGGCTACGTCGCGCACGAATGGGCGCGGCTCGAGGACGCGGTGGGCTGGATCCATGACGCCGGCGGCATCGCCGTGATCGCCCATCCGGGACGCTACCGCTTCTCGGACGCCGACCTCGACGCGCTCTTCGACGCGTTCGCCGCGTGCGGGGGCGAAGCGGTGGAGGTCGTATCGGGTGCGCACTCGCAAGCCGAGGCGCAGAAGTTCGCGAGTCTCGCGCGGCGGCGCGGACTGCTCGCGTCGCGAGCGTCGGACTTCCATGGCGAGAGCGAAAGCGCGGTGGATCTCGGTTGTTGCGAACCCCTGCCGCCGGACCTGTTGCCGGTGTGGTCGCGGTTCGCTTGATTCGTGTAGCTCAGCCAGGAAAAAGCAGGCAAGAAAAAAAATGGCCCAGTTCTTTTCGCTCCACCCCGAACATCCCCAGCCGCGGCTGATCCGACAGGCCGCAGAGATCATGCGCGGCGGCGGTCTCGTCGCGTTTCCGACCGACTCGGCCTATGCGCTCGGCGGGCTGACCGGTGACGCCGACCTGCTGCAGCGGATCCGCCGGCTTCGCGCTGTCGACGAGCGCCACCATTTCACGCTGATGTGCCGCGACCTGTCCGAGATCGGGACCTTCGCGCGGGTCGACAACGCCCAGTACCGCCTGCTCAAGGCGACCACGCCGGGCCCTTACACCTTCATCCTCGAAGGGACGCGGGAGCTGCCGCGCCGAGTGCTGCATCCGAAACGGAAGACCATCGGGCTGCGCGTGCCCGATCATCCGGTCGTCGCCGCGCTGCTGGCGGAACTCGACGAGCCGATCCTGACTTCCACCTTGCTGCTGCCCGGCGAGGACCACCCGCTGACCGACGCGGAAAACATCCGTGAGCGGATCGGCAAGCAGGTCGAGCTCGTCATCGAGGCCGGTTACTGCGGGCCGGAAGCGACCTCGGTGATCGATTTGACGTCGGGCACCCCTTCGCTCGTGCGCGCGGGACGGGGCGACCTCGCCCCGTTCGGACTCGAGAAATAGCGCCGGGCGCGGGGGCGGCCTCGGCTGCCAGCGTTCGCAAAATGCGGTCATGTCTCCGTGACCGTTGTTCCTGTCGATCCCGGCTGCAGGGTGCCGTTCTTCGGCGCTCTTCCGCCGGCCGGCGGTCATTGCGGCCTATGCCGACCGGGCCGCTGCAGGCAGTGGCGGGGCGCCCGCGTCCGCTCTGCTAGAATGCGCCGTTTTACGCCGTGACCTCATGGAATCGCTGATCTCGACAATCGCCATCTGGGCGCTGCCGGTGCTGCTTGCCATCACGCTGCACGAGGCGGCGCACGGCTATGTCGCGCGCCACTTCGGCGATCCGACAGCGCATCAGGCCGGCAGGATCACGCTCAATCCGTTCAAGCACATCGACCCGGTCGGCACGATCCTCGTCCCCGGCGCGATCCTGACGCTGAGCACGCTTTTCGGCGGGGCAGGGGTCCTGTTCGGCTGGGCGAAGCCGGTGCCGGTGGACTTCGGCCGGCTGCGCAACCCGAAGGCCGACATGCTGTGGGTCGCCGCGGCGGGACCCTTCATGAACCTCCTCATGGCGGTGGCGTGGGGCGTGCTGTTCAAGATCGCCGCGAGCAACCCGGGCGGCGCCTACACCATCCCGATGATGAAAATGGCCGACGCCGGCATGCAGATCAACGCGGTGCTCATGCTGCTGAACCTGCTGCCGATCCCGCCGCTCGATGGCGGGCGGATCGCGGTGAGCCTGCTGCCGCACCGGCTTGCGTGGAAGTTCGCGCGCCTCGAGCCCTACGGCTTCCCGATTCTTCTCGTGCTGCTCTTCACCGGCATCCTCGGGGAACTCCTGTGGCCGATGATGGCCGTCTTCCGTGTTCTTCTCGCGACCCTTCTTGGATTCTGATCAGCGACCATGTACGCAGAACGTGTTCTTTCCGGTATGCGCCCGACCGGGCGTCTCCACCTCGGCCACTATCACGGCGTCCTCAAGAACTGGGTGAGGCTGCAGGAAGAGTATCCCTGCCTGTTCTTCGTCGCCGACTGGCACGCGCTGACGACTGCCTACGACAGCCCGCAGGTCATCGCCGAGAGCGTCTGGGACATGCTCGTCGACTGGCTGGCCGCCGGCGTCGACCCGCAGAAGGCGACGTTCTTCATCCAGTCGCGGGTGCCGGCGCACGCCGAGCTGCACCTGCTGATGTCGATGTTTTGCCCGCTCGGGTGGCTCGAGCGCGTGCCGACGTACAAGGACCAGCAGGAAAAGCTCGCGCACAAGGATCTCTCCACGTACGGCTTCCTCGGTTATCCGCTGCTGATGTCCGCCGACATCCTGCTGTACCGCGCGGACAAGGTGCCCGTCGGCGAGGACCAGCTTCCGCACGTCGAATTCACCCGCGAGGCCGCGCGCCGCTTCAATCACCTCTATGGCCGCGAACCCGGCTTCGAGGACAAGGCGAAGGAGGCGATGAAGAAGCTCGGCGGCAAGGACGCACGGCTGTTCGACGAGCTGCGCACGCGCTTCCAGCAGGACGGCGACGCCGCCGCGCGCGACCAGGGGAAGCTGCTGATCGATGACGCGAAGAGCCTCGGGCACGTCGATCGCGAGCGGCTGCACGGCTATCTCGAAGGGACCGGCAAGATGATTCTCGTCGAGCCCGGCGCGCTGCTGACCGAGGCGGCGCGGATGCCGGGCCTCGACGGGCAGAAGATGTCGAAGAGCTACGGCAACACGATCTACCTGCGCGAGGGCGCCGATTCGATCACGAAAAAGATCCGCACGATGCAGACTGACCCAGCGCGCGTGCGGCGCACCGATCCGGGCGACCCGGACAAGTGCCCGGTGTGGCAGTTCCACCTGATCTACTCCGACGACGGCGTGCGCGCGTGGGTCCAGGAAGGCTGCCGCAGCGCCGGCATCGGCTGTCTCGAATGCAAGCAGCCAGTGATCGACGCGGTGCTGAAGGAGCAGGCCGAGATGCGCGAGCGCGCGCAACCCTACGTCGAGGACCCGTCGCTGCTGCGCCGGATCATGGCCGAGGGCTGCGAGCGGGCGAGCGAGCTGGCGGAGGAGACGATGCGCGATGTGCGCGAGGCAATGGGACTGTCGTACTCCTGAACCGTCCCGACCCGTCGTCGCAGCGCGGGGCGTGCCGGTCCCGGCCGCCTCGGTGCTACGAACGTCGGCCGTGTTCGCGCTGTCTCTGCGATGAATCTTCCGCTCGCACTCGCCCCTGAAGAATCGCTCGCCCAGAGCGAGGCCGTCGCGCGCCTGTACGGCGAGCCGCTGCTCGAACTGCCGAAGGATCTCTACATTCCGCCGGATGCGCTGGAGGTGTTTCTCGAAGCGTTCGAGGGGCCGTTGGACCTGCTGCTGTACCTGATCCGCAAGTCGAACCTCAACGTCCTCGACATTCCGATGGCGCCGCTCACCGCGCAATATCTCGTCTATGTCGAGGCGATGCGCCGGCACAATCTCGAACTTGCCGCGGACTACCTGCTGATGGCGGCGACGCTGCTGGAGATCAAGTCGCGGATGCTGCTGCCGCGCCCGCCGCGCGAAGGCGACGACGAGAACGGCGACCCCCGCGCGGAGCTCGTGCGTCGGCTGCTCGAGTACGAACAAATGAAGATGGCGGCCGCACGGATGGATGTGCTGCCGCGAGCCGAACGCGATTACGAATGGGTGAGCGTCTTCGTCGCCGAGAAGGTCGTCGAGCGGCAACCTGACGTGACGCTGCACGACCTCCAGTTCGCCTGGCTCAAAATGATGAAGAAGGCCCGTCTCACCCAGCACCACCAGGTGAAGCGCGAAGAGCTGTCGGTGCGCGAGCACATGACCGCGATCCTGAGAAAGCTCGCCGACGGGACGTTCGTCGCGTTCGAGACGCTGCTCGAGGCGTCGGCCGGGCCGGCGTCGCTCGTCGTCGGTTTTCTCGCGGTACTCGAACTCGTGAAGGAAAAGCTCGTGCAGGTCGCGCAGAACGAACCCTTCGCACCGATCTACGTGAAGCTCGCCGATGCAACCGACGACGCCTGAGGACTTCAAGCGGGTCGTCGAAGCCGCCTTGCTGGCGGCATCCGCGCCGCTCGCCGTCGCCGACTTGCGGCAGCTCTTCGAGAACGACCCGGGCGGCGACTTCATCCGCCGCATGCTCGACGAGTTGCGCGGCGACTGGGGCGGGCGCGGCGTCGAACTGGTGCAACTGGCGTCCGGGTGGCGCTTCCAGACGAGGCCGGAGTACCAGGTCTTCCTCGATCGCCTGAAGCAGGAAAGGCCGCCGAAATATTCGCGCGCGGTTCTCGAAACACTGGCGATCATCGCCTATAGGCAACCCGTCACTCGCGGCGACATCGAGGACATCCGCGGCGTCGCGGTGTCGCCGAACGTACTGAAAACGCTCGAATCGCGGGGCTGGGTCGATATCGTCGGTCATCGCGACACGCCGGGCCGGCCCGCGCTCTTCGCGACGACGCGGCGCTTTCTCGACGACTTGGGCCTGCGCACCCTGACCGAATTGCCGGCGCTAACCGAAATAGAAAGGATCATGGATCTTGTCGACACCAAAGAAATCGAAGCGCCCGCTGCGGCCGCCAACGAAGAAGAAAACTGAACCCGCCGGGCAGCGGTCGGAGCGTCCGACGCTGCGCGGGGAGGCGGCGTTCGGCGAAGCCGGCGGCCGTGGCGGTCTCGCTCGCCCGGCAAGGGCGCCGGTCGCGGCGCCGGGAGCCCGCGCATCCGCACCTGGAGCGGAGCTCGCCGAGCCCGAGCGCCTGCAGAAAGTGCTCGCGCAGGCGGGCATCGGGTCGCGCCGCGAGATCGAGGAGTGGATCGTCGCGGGGCGGATTTCGGTCAACGGCGAGCCCGCGGTCCTCGGCCAGAAAGTCGGCCCGGGCGACCGGGTCAAGTGCAACGGAAAGCTCGTCCAGTTGCGATCCGCGGCGCGCTCGCCCCGCGTGCTGATGTACCACAAGCCCGAAGGCGAAATCGTCTCGCGCGAAGATCCCGAAGGCCGGCCGACCGTGTTCGAGCGGCTTCCGATCCTGCGCAAGGGCCGCTGGATCGCCGTCGGGCGACTCGACTTCAACACGTCGGGCCTGCTGTTGTTCACGAACGACGGCACAGTAGCCAACCGCCTGATGCATCCGCGCTACGAACTGGAGCGTGAATATGCGGTGCGCCTGCTCGGACAGCTCACGGACGAGCAGGTCGAGTCGCTCAAGGCGGGGGTCCAGCTCGAGGACGGTCTCGCGCGTTTCACGACGCTGTCCGACCAGGGCGGCGAAGGGGTCAATCACTGGTACAAAGTCACGCTGTTGGAGGGGCGGAACCGCGAGGTGCGGCGAATGTTCGAAGCAGTCGGCCTCACCGTCAGCCGTCTGATGCGGGTGCGCTACGGACCGGTCAGCCTTCCTTCGCGCCTGAAGCGCGGCATGTGGATGGAGATGCCGGAAGCCGAGGTATGCGAACTGGCCGGGTTGCCGAAACCGCAGGGGCAGGCGTCGCGTCCGGGCGAGCGGGAGCGGAAAGTCCGCGTTCACCGCACGACGCCGCGCGAGCGTAATCCGGGCAAGTGAGCGCATCTTTTTAGGCTCTCGGGCGGCCCGTTCGGGAAGCCCGGCCCCGCCCGGGCGCCGTCGATCGTTCTCGTCGCGGACGAGCCTGCATACCGGCTCGCTGCGGCGGGCGTCGTTCTACTCCCAATCGCCAACACAACTCTCGATGGTCAATTGCCTGTTATCTGGCGACCAGTTATAATTTCAAGGCTTTGGCAGGACAGATTCCGACGTCCTCCAGTTTCGGTTGGAATCAACAGGGATGGGCGTTATGCCCATTTTTTATTTGTGGGCGTGAAAATGAACGTCGAAGGTCTGGTCGAGCAGGTCGTCAGCGGGCTCGGCTTCGAGTTGGTCGATTTCGAGACATCCCCGAAGGGGAGGCTGATGCGCGTGTTCATCGACATCGAGCGGGGTGTCACGGTGGATGACTGCGCGACCGTCAGCAACCAGCTGACCCGCGTTTTCGAGGTCGAAAACGTCGATTACGACCGCCTCGAAGTCTCGTCTCCCGGACTGGATCGGCCGCTGAAGAAGCTGTCGGATTTCGAACGTTTCACCGGAAGTGACGTGCAGGTGCGGTTGCACATGCCGATCGGCAATCAACGGAATTTTGCCGGCGTGCTCGAGGGAGTGGTCGAGGGGCAGGTGCGGCTGCGCACCGAGAAAGGCGAGGTCGCCTTTCCCTTCGACGAGATCGAGAAGGCACGCCTGGTACCCAAGTTTTGAGCTTTCGGATGTGGAGGTTTTGATTAATGAGCCGCGAAATATTGCTGCTTGTGGATGCGCTGGCGCGCGAAAAGAATGTGGCCAAGGACATCGTTTTCGGTGCCCTGGAGACGGCGCTTGCCTCCGCGACGAAGAAGCGCATCAACGACGAAGCCGACGTGCGCGTAACGATCGATCGCGAGACCGGCGACTACGAATCGTTCCGCCGCTGGCTCGTGATGCCCGACGAGGAGGTCGTCAACGACGAAGCCGAGATGGGAATCATCGACGCGCGGGAAGTGAATACCGGAATCCAGCTCGGCGACTACATCGAGGAGCCGCTCGAGCCGATCGATTTCGGCCGCATCGGCGCGCAGGCGGCCAAGCAGGTCATCCTGCAGCGGATTCGCGACGCGGAGCGCGAACAGGTCCTGAACGACTTCCTCGAGCGTAAAGAGCATCTCGTTTCCGGCTCGATCAAGCGGATGGAGCGCGGCAATGCGATTATCGAAGTGGGTCGGCTCGAAGCGGTGATCCCGCGCGACCAGATGATTCCGCGCGAAAACCTGCGTGTCGGCGATCGCGTGAAGGCGTTCCTGCTGCGCATCGATCGCGGCGCCCGTGGCCCGCAGCTGATCCTGTCGCGTACCGCGCCCGACTTCCTCGGCAAGCTGTTCGAACTGGAAGTGCCCGAGATCGAAGATGGGCTGCTCGAGATCAAGGCCTGCGCCCGTGACCCCGGGCTGCGCGCGAAGATCGCCGTCCAGTCGAACGATTCGCGGATCGATCCGATCGGGACCTGCGTCGGTCTTCGAGGTTCGCGCGTGACCGCGGTCCGGAACGAGATCGCCGGCGAGCAGATCGACATCATCGTGTGGTCGAGCGACCCCGCGCAGTTCGTGATTGCGGCGCTGCAGCCGGCCGAAGTGGTCTCGATCGTCGTCGACGAGGAAAGTCACGGCATGGATGTCGTCGTCGACGAGAACAACCTCGCGATTGCGATCGGTCGTAACGGGCAGAACGTCAAGCTGGCGTCCGAACTCACGGGCTGGACGATCAATCTCATGAGCGAGGAAGAGTCGGCGCAGAAAACGGGGCAGGAGCGGGAGGGGCTGCGCAGCCTGTTCATGGAGAAACTCGACGTCGACGATGAACTGGCCGACATCCTGATCGACGAGGGGTTCTCCTCGCTCGAGGAGATCGCCTACGTTCCGCTTGCCGAGATGCTCGAGATCGAGGCGTTCGACGAGGAAACGGTGAACGAGCTGCGCAACCGCGCGCGCAATGTGCTGCTGACCGAAGCCATCGTCACCGAGGAGCATCTCGAAAGCGTTTCCGACGATCTGATCAACCTCGAAGGCATGGACAAGCCGCTCGCCGCGAAGCTGGCCGAGCACGGCGTCCGCACTCGGGACGATCTTGCGGATCTGGCGGTGGATGAGCTGGTCGAGATTGCGGGGATCGAACAAGAACGGGCGAGTGCGCTGATTTCGGTCGCGCGGGCGCACTGGTTCGAAGAATGATGGGAGGGCATTGATGGAACAGATGAGCGTAACCCAGTTTGCCGGCGAACTTAAGATGCCGGCCGCGGTACTGCTCGAGCAGTTGCAGAAGGCAGGCGTCCAGAAGACCGGTGCCGACCAACTGCTGTCCGAACAGGACAAGGCGAGGCTGCTCGAATATCTGCGCCGCTCGCATGGCGAAAACCAGCCCAAGGGCAAGATCACCCTTACCCGCAAGCAGACGTCCGAAATCCGTTCGACGGATTCGTCCGGTCGCGCCCGCACCGTCCAGGTCGAAGTTCGCAAGAAGCGCGTCTTCGTGAAGCGTGACGAGCTCGAAACCGCGGTCGTCGAGCAGCCACCCGTCGAAGAAGAGGCGGTTGCGATCTCGCAGGTCAGCGCCGAGGAACCCGAGGTTGCCGCGACCGAGTTCGCAGCGGAGGCGGCGCCCGAAACGGTCGCCGAATTCCCGCACGAGCCCGAACCGGTGATCGAACCCGAGCCGGAACCGGAACCGGTTCGCGAGCCGGAACCCGCTCCCGAGCCCGAAGCCCAGCCCGAACCGGCGCAAGAACCTGCCGAAGTCGCGGCGAAGGCGGAAGGTCCGGCCGGCGCCACCGCTGCGCCGAAAACGCCGCTTCGTGTTTCCATTTTGAGCGACGAGGAGCGTGCGGCACGCGAACGCGAAGCGCGGCGGCATGAAGAACTGCGCGCGAGGCAGATGGCGGACCTGAAGGCCAAGCAGGAGCGTGAGGCTGGCGCCCGCGCGGCCGCGGAAGCTCGCAAGGCCGAGGAGGAAGCGCGTCAGCGGGCCGAAGCCGAAAAACGTGCCGAAGCCGCGAAACCGCATCCGAAGGAAGCGCCGAAGGCGCCGAGCGGAACCCTGCACCGTCCAGCGAAGACCGACGAGAAGGCCGGCAAGGACGCGAAACGCGGCGCGCGTAGCGACGCTGCGGGCGACAGCGCGAAACGGCGCGGCCTAAAGACCCGCGGCGAAGTCGGCGCGACCGGTTCGTGGCGCGGCGCGCGCGGTGCCGGCGGCCGGCAGGGCCGGGGACAGCAGGACGAGCACCGGGCGTTCCAGGCTCCGACGGAGCCGGTCGTCCGCGAAGTCCACGTCCCTGAGACGATTTCCGTTGCCGATCTCGCGCACAAGATGTCGGTCAAGGCCGCTGAAGTCATCAAGAACCTGATGAAGATGGGTTCGATGGTGACGATCAACCAGGTCCTCGACCAGGAAACCGCGATGATTCTCGTCGAGGAGATGGGACACAAGGCCTTCGCCGCGAAGCTCGACGAGCCGGACGCCTTCCTCGAAAGCGAGGAGGTGCACGACGCGCACGTCGAACCGCGCGCGCCCGTCGTCACCGTCATGGGCCACGTCGACCACGGGAAGACGTCGCTGCTCGACTACATCCGGCGCGCGAAGGTCGCGTCGGGCGAAGCCGGCGGCATTACCCAGCATATCGGCGCGTACCACGTCGAGACGGCGCGCGGAATGGTGACCTTCCTCGATACGCCGGGCCACGAAGCGTTCACCGCGATGCGGGCGCGCGGCGCAAAAGCAACAGACCTCGTGATCCTGGTCGTCGCGGCTGACGACGGCGTGATGCCGCAGACGCGGGAAGCGATTCACCACGCGAAGGCGGCGAACGTCCCGCTGGTCGTCGCCGTCAACAAGATCGACAAGCACGAGGCGAATCCGGACCGCGTCAAGCAGGAACTCGTCGCCGAGGGCGTGCTGCCAGAGGAATATGGCGGTGACGTGATGTTCATCAACGTTTCGGCGAAAACCGGCGTTGGCATCGACGAACTGCTCGAAGCCGTGCTGCTGCAGGCGGAGGTGCTGGAACT